>CAMXTM010000117.1 GCA_947246775.1 uncultured Clostridium sp.
TCCTGCTCTGTAAAATCTGTTAAATACAATTTTAATATTTCATATGCTAAATGCTGATAGTCTAACTCAATTAACTCTGACAATTCCATTTGTATTTGTGGAATTTGTTCTGGTATAAAAAGTCCCCCATCGTCACAAATTCCTTTTAAAATTGCCTGTGATGCTGTTGATGTAATGCTTTCGTCTCTTGTTCCAATATATTTCATTTTTACCTCTCCTTTTTATTCTTTATGCACATACATTCTCATCTGCTCTTGCTCACTCTCTACTATACACAAATATTCCCAGCCATATCTTTCGTAAAATGAATCATGGTCTGTAATCAAATATAATGTGCTTATCCCTTTCTTTTTCATATCTTTACATACAAACTGTAATAATTCCCCTGCTATCCCTTTCTTACGGTACTGCTCCTCTACATACAATGCACAGACGTTTGGTGCTAAATCTTTTCGATTATGAAAATCATTTTCGATTACACCAATACCTGCTATGATTTTATTTTGATTCAACACAATATACCATTGTGGCACAGCAGATTTTTCCTCTATGCAATCTTTCATACTTGTTTGATATTCCTCTTGCGGAATTTCCCACTTTTTACAAAACCAATTTGCCGCAATCACAATCATCTCTGGTACTTCTTTGATGTTTACAATGTGATAGGAACACACAAATATCACTTCCTTTATTTATATCACATTTTTATGTTTTCTTTTTATGCACATTTCTGATAGTTTTCTTTTTGACTACTCTTTCTTTTTGTTTTTTCTCTTTTGTAACAACATTTATTTTAGAGCGGTCTGACTTTGCTCCCATCTTTTTTTGGTTATTTGATGGTGGTACTGGACGTATCAAACAATGTTTATCATATCCTATCAAATCTGTTCTACCTGCTTTTTTAAGCGCTTCTAACACTAAATAATAATTTTGTGGCGCTCTATACTGTATTAAAGCCCTTTGCATTGCCTTTTCATGTGGTGTTTTTGGTACATACACCTTTTCCATTGTTCTTGGGTCTAATTCTGTATAATACATTGCTGTAGAAAGTGTTCCCGGTGTAGGGTAAAAGTCCTGCACTTGTTCTGGCTGGTGTCCTATATCTCGCAAATATTCTGCCAACTCAATCGCCGCATCTAAATCGCTTCCAGGGTGACTACTCATCAAATAAGGCACTAAATACTGTTCTTTTTGCAACTGTTGATTGATTTGATAATATCTTTTTACAAATTTATCATAGACTTCCCTTGAGGGCTTTCCCATTTTTTCCAAAACTTTCGTTGAAACGTGTTCTGGTGCTACTTTCAACTGACCGCTTACATGATACTGACAAAGCTGTTTAAAAAAGGTTTCATCTTTATCATAGATTAAATAGTCATAGCGTATGCCTGAGCGAATAAATACTTTTTTTACTTTAGGCACTTCTCGCAGTTTTGTCAAGAGTTTACTATAATCTTTATGGTCTACTATTAGCTGGTCGCACTTTGTAGGAAACAAACATTGTTTATTTTTACATACCCCTTTTGTCAACTGTTTGTCACACGCTGCCCGTCTAAAATTTGCTGTCGGGCCTCCTACATCATGGATATATCCTTTAAAATCACTTTCCCATACCATTTTTTGTGCTTCCTGCAAAATAGAGCTATGGCTTCTTGCTGTCACAACTCTGCCTTGATGAAAAGCCAAAGCACAAAAATTACAATTTCCAAAACAGCCCCTATTACTAATTAAACTAAATTTTACCTCCTCTATTGCTGGAATTCCTCCCTCTTTTTCATACATAGGGTGGTATGTTCTCATATAGTTTAAAGAGTATACCTTGTCCAATTCAGGCGTTTGCAAAGGCGGTGAGGGCGGATTTTGTACAACATACCATTCGTTATATTTTTCTATCAGTGTTTTTGCTGTAATAGCATCGGTATTTTGATATTGTATAAAAAAACTTTCTGCAAATTT
The DNA here is from genome assembly GCA_947246775.1 of uncultured Clostridium sp. Taxonomy (GTDB): domain Bacteria; phylum Bacillota; class Clostridia; order Lachnospirales; family Anaerotignaceae; genus Coprocola. The sequence continues at coordinate 1,957 of CAMXTM010000117.1, forward strand.
CTTTTTGTTTTTTACAACCTCATTATAGTCTGGTAATGTAATCGCATCATATGCTCTGCTAGGGTCTTTTGTTTTATAGACTGAACCTTTTATAAATGTAATTTCTTCTATGGGGATACCACTATCAAGTGCTTCCGCTACTTCTACAATTTGATGTTCTCCCATGCCAAATAGTACCAAATCCGCTGAAGAATCCAAAAGAATAGAACGTCTTACTTTATTATCCCAGTAATCATAGTGAGACAATCTTCTCAAGCTCGCCTCAATTCCACCTAATATAATCGGCGTTTTTTTATAAATTTCTCTTAATTTGTTACTATATACAATATCTGCTCTATCGGGGCGCAATCCTGCCTTTCCTCCAGGAGAATAAGCATCTTTTTGCCGTCTTTTTTTTGCTACACTGTAATGATTTACCATAGAATCAATATTACCACTGCTCACCAAAAAGGCAAGTCTTGGCTCACCTAACTTCATAAAATCCTCTTTTTGATTCCAATTAGGCTGCGCTATCATTCCCACTTTATAGCCTGCACTCTCTAGTGTTCTACAAATAATTGCCGCACCAAAAGAGGGGTGGTCAACATAGGCATCTCCACAAATATATACAAAATCTAGCTGTTCCCAGCCTCTTTGTTTTACTTCTTCCATTGTTACAGGTAAAAAAGGCACATCAATTCCTCTTTTCTTTTATTATTCCCATTTCCAACTAACAGGATATTTATTTTTTAATCTTCCCTTTTGCAACTTTCCCCAGCCCAATGTATGACCATCTACGCAAACAACGCTCCAGCCATCTCTTGGCTCTGGTACAGCAATACTTTCTCCCTTTAAATATCGTATCACATCATCACATTCTACTGTAAAATCAACATAATTATTAAAATCATCTTTATTTAATGCTAGGGCAAGTGCTTGTGATGGCTCAAATCTATTTTTTTTGAATGTTCCCAATTTTAAGCCACTTCTTAATACTCTCAGCCCCTTTAGTTCAGGTACCTTTTTTGGCATATAACACAAGTCATCACCATATATTTTATAAATTCCCTCTATTTTTTGCCAATTTGGTTTTAATACTTGTTTTTCAAATTCCTCAAAAAGAGAAATTCTATTATCTATTTGTTCTTTTTCTACTTCAAAAATAGAATTGCTTTTTTCTCCCTTTTTTTGAAGTAATGCTAAAAAATGTCCCTCCCCTTTTATCTTATGTGGAAATAATCTTGCGCACTCCTCCAAGCCAATTCCTTTTTGAAAGCCCCATTTTTTTTCGATTGGTACAACAGCAAATTCCCTATGTTTTTGCAAAAACTGCTGTATCATCTCCTCATTTTCTTCTACTGAAAAGGTACAAGTAGAATATAACATCATGCCGCCTGATTTCAACATAACAGCACAATATTCTAATATCTCTTTTTGTTGTTGTATACAACGTTCTATCAATTCCACATTCCAATTTTTTACCATATCTACATCTTTCCGAAACATACCCTCTCCAGAACAAGGTGCATCTATTAATATTTTATCAAAATAGTTTTTAAAATGTTTTGATAGCTTTTGTGGTGTTTCGCTCATCACGATACTATTTACAATTCCAAACAATTCAATATTTTTTAAAAGCGCCTTTGTTCTGCCTGCGCTAATGTCATTACATACAAGTACCCCTGTATGGTTTAATTTTGCACCTAACTGTGTACTTTTTCCCCCTGGAGCTGCACAAATATCTAAAACACAATCGTCTTTTTCTATAGGCAATATCGCCGCTGGTGACATAGCACTTGGTTCTTGTATATAATACAATCCTGCATAATAATAAGGGTGTTTTGCTGGGCGCATTTCTTCTCTACAATAAATTCCCTCCTTACACCATGCTACTTCCTCTGTACCAAACAGTCCCTTTTTGAAATACTCTTGTTTACTCCACTTTAAGGGATTGATACGCAGTCCTATCTGTGGCTTTTGTTCAAAACACTGCAAATATTCCTGATATTCCTGCTCCCCCAACAGTTTTTTCATTTTTTCTATATATTGCTGTGGTAATTCCATATCATTCCACCTATTTCTATCTTATTTATCTCATCAAATCATTTACTTGTTCTATGATACCGAAAAATACTTAAAATTACAATTCTTTTTTTGACTTTGTTGTTTTACCGTTATATACTAAAACTACATTATTTCTGAAAGGAGCATTACAAATGGCAAAACAACACTGGAAACCAGGCACTGTACTTTATCCCGTTCCTGTTGTGATGGTATCTTGCGGCAACATGGAACAAAATCAAACAAACATTGTTACAGTAGCTTGGACTGGCACAATCAACAGCGACCCCGCTATGACATATATTTCTTTGCGTCCCTCTCGCTACTCCTATGACATTATCAAGCAGTCAAAGGAATTTGTTATCAATTTAGTATCTAAAAAACTTGCCTTTGCCTGTGACTACTGTGGAGTAAAAAGTGGCAGAGACCTTGACAAATTTTCCGAAATGCATTTAACAGCAGTAAAAGGGCAAAAAATTTCTGCCCCTATTATATACGAAAGCCCCATTAACATAGAATGTCAAGTCAAAGACATTATGCCACTTGGCACGCATGATATGTTTTTAGCAGAAGTCGTAAACGTTTCTGTCAGCGAAGAATATTTAGACCAAAATGGCAAATTCCATTTTAATAAATCAAATCCTATTTGCTACAGTCACGGCTGCTACTATACATTAGGTGAAAAATTAGGCACTTTCGGCTATTCCGTCAAAAAGAAAAAAACAGACAAAAAATCAAAAAATAGAAAGAAGTGATAGTATGTTTACAAAAAAGCAAGAACTCCTAAAAATAATTGAAAGTATACCAGATGATAAAGTAATACAAGTATTTACAGATATTGAAACACCTATCTACAACAGAGAAAATCAATCACAACAAATTATGAAAATAATTATAGAAACATCATCTCATACGGAAAAGGTCAATATTGATAGCTCCTCAAAAATAGAAAACAATCAATCAAAAGCTTTAGAAAGTTATCAAAAATTGCAATCTTACGTTGGTATAATACCAAAAGATTTTGACTGTGAAAAAGAATTAGAGCAAGCAAAGGAAGAAAAATATGGTCATTTTAATTGATACAAATGTAATACTAGATGTTTTACAAAAAAGAGAGCCTTTTTATGAATATTCTAATAAAATATTATGTGATTGTGCTTCTGGAAAAATAAAAGCTTATATTGCAATCCACTCTATTTCTAATATTTTTTTTATTCTTAGAAAGCAACTTTCAGCAGATAAGCGCAGGGAACTATTACTTATACTATTAGATTTCCTTACAGTAGCAAATGCAAATCATGAAAGTGTAAAATTTGCACTAAAAAGAAATGATTTCATTGATTTTGAAGATTGTTTACAATGCGAATGTGCTAAAAATATTTTTGCAGATTATATTATTACAAGAAATACTAATGATTTTTTAGTGTCAGAGATACCTGCAATTACTCCAATAGAATTTATTCAAAAAATAATGAAATATTAGTAAAAAGATAGGATTTAATTGGTAAGGCAAAAAGGGCTATTGCACAAGTTTGCAACAGCCCTTTTTTTATGCTATTATTTCAGTTTTAACCAGTTTGCAATAACAATTTTTTGTACTTCTGATGTACCCTCATAGATTTCAGTGATTTTTGCATCTCTCATCATTCTTTCAATTGGGTACTCTCTTGTATAGCCATATCCACCGAACAACTGCAAGCATCTTCTTGTTACGTCACTTGCTGTACTTCCTGCTAAATATTTTGCCATAGAAGACAAATGACTATATGGTCTATGTGCATCTTTTTCGCAAGCTGCTTCATACACAAGCAATTTTACTGCTTCTACTTTTGCAGCCATATCTGCTAACTCAAATTGTGTATTCTGGAATTGTCCAATCTTTCTACCAAATTGTTTTCTTTCCATGACATATTTTATACACTCATCAATCGCACCTTCACTAATGCCCAATGCCTGTGATGCAATACCAATACGTCCTGCGTCCAATGTCTGCATCGCTACTTTAAAGCCTTGTCCCTCTTTGCCTAATATATTCTCTTTTGGAATACGGCAATTTTCAAATACTAACTCACAAGTTGCAGAACCTCTAATACCCATTTTTCTCTCTTTTTTACCAAAGGAAAATCCTGGTGTACCTTTTTCTACAATAAACGCAGAAATACCTCTTGTGCCTTTTGATACATCTGTCATAGCGATAACAACATAAGTATCTGCATATTCTCCATTTGTAATAAATATTTTTGTGCCATTTAACACATATTCATCACCATCTAATACTGCTTTTGTTTGCTGCATAGATGCATCAGTACCTGCGCTTGGCTCTGTTAAACCAAAAGCACCTAGCTTTTCACCTTTTGCCAATGGTACTAAATATTTTTGCTTTTGTGCTTCTGTTCCAAATTGGAAAATTGGTTGACAACAAAGTGAGGTATGCGCAGAAACGATAACCGCTGTTGTCGCACAAACTTTTCCTAATTCCTAAACAGCCATAGAGTATGCTAAATTATCTGCACAAGAACCGCCGTATTCTGTAGGAAAAGGAATACC
>CAMXTM010000118.1 GCA_947246775.1 uncultured Clostridium sp.
GCATTTTTTAGTTAACAGTTTAATTAAATAAACCTTTCTTTTTCCATATATGCAATTCATATGTTATCAATATTACAGCTAACAAAAATGCTAAAATATCTGCGATTGGTGCAGAAAGCAATGCTCCATCTAAACCATATTTAGAAGAGAAAATTGTTGCTATAGGAATTAAAAATAATAGCTGCCTAGAAACTGAAATAGCAAGGGATTTTATTGGTTTTCCGATTGCTTGGAAAAATGAAGCTGTTGCTGTAGGCAAACCATATACAAAAAATGCCATCATATAAAAGCGATAACAATGTACAGCAAATGAAATATATAATTCTTCTCCATTTTTTACAAACAGCTTAGCAATTTGTGCTGGAAAAATTTGATATACTATCCACCATATCACAGAAATAGAAAGTGCTACTATAATAGCAGTATAATAAGTTTGTTTTACTCTTTTATACAATTTTGCTCCATAGTTAAAACCATTGATAGGCTGTATACCAGAAGAAACTCCTACAAACATGGCATGAGCAATTTGATATACTTTCATCATCGTACCATAACAAGAAAGTGCAATATCACTTCCATATACTGTAAAAGCACCATAATGTCTCATCATATTATTCATAACAATTTGGGTACAAGCTGTTGCAATTTGAGTAATAAAACTAGGAACACCAAGTGATAAAATACTTCCAGTTACTTTTGCTTCTAATATCAAATCATTTTTTTGAAATGTTATATTTTGAAAATGTGGTATATAACAAATACAAATAATACCAGATATAATTTGTCCTAGTATAGTGGCAATAGCTGCACCTTTTACCCCCATATGAAAATAAAATATAAAAATAGGGTCTAATATAATATTGATAGCTGCACCAATCATCATAGCTCTCATAGTATATTGAGGATTACCATCAGAACGAATAATAGCAGTAAAAGCTACATTAAATATCATAAAAGGTAAACCAAATAATATAATTCCTGTATAGTCTAAAGAGGACGGTAATATAGTTTCCGTTGCGCCAAAAAAAATCAACAATGGTTTTAAGAATAAATTTCCAAGCAAAACAATTAATACACCACATAATACACAAAGACAAATAGCATTTCCAAGACATTTATTTGCCTTTTGTTGTTCTCCCTCTCCAAGATATAAACTAATACGAGCAGCACAACCATCTCCTATTAAAAGAGCTAATGCTGTACAGATAATAGTAAGTGGAAAAGAAATATTTGTAGCTGCAATCCCTGTAATGCCTACACCTTGCCCCACAAAAATCTGGTCAACAATATTATATAAATAGTTCACCATTAATGTTAAGGTAGTAGGAATAGAAAACTTTAACAACAATTTTGGAATACTTTCTGTTGCAAGAGGATTTTGTTTTATTTCTTCCATAATAAATAGCACTTCCTTTCTTTTACAAATAAAAAAAACACCGTTTTATAATACGATGTTTTAATATAAAAAAGAGAAGAAAGTAACCGATTAAAACATCGTATTCTTTTTCTTCTCCCATCCAGACTTTACTGTCGGCTTCGGATTGAACCGAATTTGCGATAACTCGCTAGCGGGCTAATACCGCCGGTAGGAAATATTCCATTTCTGAAGAAAATAAAATTATTAAAATATATTATATTTAGTATAATATAAAATTACATTTTTGTCAATTAACTAGATATAGTGTTTCATTTAAATAAAAAGGATAGTCTATTAAATTTGATAAAATTACACAAGTCATTCCAGCTTCCAATGACTGAAAAGCATGACCATATGCAAACAAACCTTTTACTATTATAGATACACCATTTTTTGTAAACAGTATATCTCCTAAATCAATATCTTTGCAAAGTCTACCAGATAGAACCATTTCATTTTTATGTATTGTTATGTTATGATGTTTAATATAATTTATCAGCTCATCAAAATTTGAATTAACACTTTGATTACCATATAAATATTGATATATTATAAAACAAACAGTATACATTATAAAAATTCCTTTTCTTTTTCTAATTTAAATATATTTACTATGTTAATAATAACATAATATAACATAAATTTCTATAGATTTTTAGCCAACCACTCAAAAGAGTAGTTGGCTTTTTTTGTTATATTAAAAATTGTATTATGATAATGTGGATAAAAAGCATGATAAAGAGAAACATAATCTTTTTTATAGTTATAAATCAAAGAGAGAGTGCATAATATAAATAAAAATTATCTTTTTTTCATATTCATATTTTTACTTCTTGCAGAAAAACAATTATTGTTTTTTGGTGGAACATTGCAGCCACAGTTATCATTATTGCAACCACAATTGTCATCGCATGTATCACAATCATTTACATTACCACTAGAGGTGCAACTTCCCAATCCGCGACAATGAGTAACATTTGTTTTTGGAGCAAAAATTTCCATAGGGAACTCTAACTTATCAAAGAAGTCACAAGGGTCTGGATTAGATACACAACGAATTTCATCAGGTATACAATTTCCAGATGTCTGTATCAAAAGATTTGTAGTACGGAACATTCTAATAATAGAGAATAATCCTAGTGTTACATTAACTGCCATAGGTGCGCCATAAGACATATCATTTGTATCCATACCTCTTGGGTCACAGTTACATGGATAATTACAATTATTAGCATACTTTAATTCTGCCAATAAGCCAACACCTGTACCTTCCACACTTACAAATGGTCCTGCTGCTGCTTCATCAAAACATTGATATAAATCAGATGCAACAGTAACTTCTGTCTCAGATGAACCAGTTGCACCACCAAACAATGTTACTTTTTGGTTATAGGAGTTTGTACCCTCTATTGTACCTATACAAACACTTTCACAATTTCTAAAATCCAGTGTATATAAGAAAGTATATTTTACTTCTACGTCCCAGCAACTAGAACGGAAAGGATTTTTCTTTTTGCTTATAATGTCAATCTTAGATAATGTTGTATTTTTAATAGATACACTAACCGCATTGCATGGTGGAACAATGACATCTCCTTCACAAAATGTTTCTGTACCATTTGAAATACTCCTTGCTGTTCTTGCAGGACCAATAATAGCAGGAGAAAGACATTTCTGGAATCTGAGCTGGTCAAATATCTTTTGTGCAATAATACATTCTTCATTACTGTTATTATTACAATTACAGCTTCTACATTCTGCACTTAAACCAACTTTATTATTTTCAAAATCAAATGCTCCCATAATAAAGCCTCCTTTAAAAATTATTTTTATTTGATTCTTTTATATCATATGTATTTTATAAAAATGAGTGCTATTTCAAGTTTGTCCTTTTTCTAATTTTTCACAAAAAAAGACTTGTACAAACAAAGACAAGCACTATTTTTTTTCAAAATGATTGTTTTTGCGATAAAATGTGGTATAATAACAACATTCGTATATAGTCAACTCAAAAGTAAAAATAGGAGGAACTTTCATGCTAGATTTCAGTGAAATACAAAAAGTAGATAGTGCAGTAGCAGATGCTATTGCTCAAGAGTTAGAACGTCAGCAACACAATATTGAATTGATTGCTTCTGAAAATATTGTTTCTAAAGCAGTTATGTTCGCCATGGGAACACCCCTCACAAATAAATATGCTGAGGGCTATCCAGCAAAAAGATATTATGGTGGTTGTGAAAAGGTAGATATTGTTGAAAATATTGCAAAAGAAAGAGCAAAAGAACTTTTCGGTTGTGACCATGTAAATGTACAACCTCATTCTGGTTCACAAGCAAATATGGCAGTATATTTTGCTATGCTGAAACCAGGTGATACAGTACTTGGTATGAATTTAGACCAAGGTGGACATTTAACACATGGTAGCCCAGTAAACATTTCAGGAAAATATTTTAATTTTATATCTTATGGCGTAGATAATAATGGTATATTAGATTATGAACAATTACATCGCTTAGCGAAAGAACATAAACCAAAAATGATTGTAGCAGGTGCAAGTGCCTATGCAAGAATTATTGATTTTGAAAGAATTGGAAACATTGCAAAAGAAGTAGGAGCATATTATATGGTAGATATTGCTCATATTGCAGGATTAGTAGCAGCAGGATTACACCCATCACCAGTACCATATGCTGACTTTGTGACAACAACAACACATAAAACATTAAGAGGTCCTAGAGGCGGCATGATTATGTGTAAAGAACAATATGCAAAAGAGATTGATAAAGCTATTTTTCCTGGTATACAAGGTGGTCCTTTAATGCACATTATTGCTTCTAAAGCAGTATGTTTTAAAGAAGCACTAGAACCATCTTTTAAAGAATATTGTAAACAAGTAATTCAAAATGCTTCTATACTAGCAGAAACTTTGATAGCAAATGGTGTCCCTATTGTCTCAGGAGGTACAGACAATCACTTGATGTTAGCAAATTTATCTAGTTTAAATATTACTGGAAAAGAAGCAGAAAAAATATTAGATGAAGTTGGCATTACAGTAAACAAAAATACAATACCAAATGACCCACAATCTCCTTTTGTAACAAGTGGTATTCGTATTGGTACACCAGCAGTTACATCAAGAGGTATGAAAGAAGACGACATGAAAGAAATAGGAGAAGTCATTGCACTTGTTCTTAAAGATTTTGAAAATAATAAGGAACAAGCAGCAAAAAGAGTAAGAGCCTTAACAGACAAATATCCATTGTATGAATAAAAAATTAACAAAAATCAGCCAATTGGCTGATTTTTTACTTACATAAAACATTAAGTATTGAATAATATCTATTCTTGTAATATAATTCTAATATAAAAAAGATATTATATATTTTTACAAAAAATAGTAAATTAGTGGAGGAATTTTCATGTTAATTGATACACTCATAGAAAAGATAAAGCAAACCAATAATCCCACTGTTGTAGGATTAGACCCACGTTTAGATTATATTCCAAATTATATTAAACAAAAAGCATATGATAAACTAGGAGAGACACCCTCTGGAGCGATGGAAGCATTTTGGCAATTTAATAAAGCAATTATAGATGCAACATATGATTTGATACCAGCTGTAAAACCACAAGTAGCTATGTATGAACAGTATGGAGCAGAGGGTATCGCTTGTTATATTAAAACAATTGCTTATGCAAAAGAAATGGGACTTATTGTAATTGGAGATATAAAAAGAAGTGACATTGCTTCTACAGCAGAAGCATATTCTGATGGGCATATCGGTAAAGCAAAAGTAGAAAATAATAAATTTGAAATTTATAGAGAAGACTTTATTACATTAAATCCTTATTTAGGTTGGGATTCTATAGAACCTTATATGGAAAATTGCAAAAATTACGAAAAAGGAATCTTTGTTCTTGTAAAAACTTCTAACCCAAATAGTGGACAACTACAAGATTTAGATGTAGGTGGTATAAAATTATATGAAAAAGTAGGAGAATTAACAGAAGAATGGGGAATTTCTCTCAGAGGAAAATATGGATATTCTTCTGTTGGTGCAGTAGTTGGAGCAACTCATTCAAAGCAAGCAGAAGATTTAAGGAAAAGATTGCCTCATACATTTTTTTTAGTACCTGGATATGGCGCACAAGGAGGTACAGCAGAAGATTTAGCTGTATGTTTTGACAAAGATGGTATTGGTGCAATTGTCAATTCTTCTCGTGGTATTATTGCTGCATATAAAAACAAAAAATATAGTAGTGATTTTTCGGAAGAAAATTTTGCACAAGCATCTCGCCAAGCAGTAATAGATATGCGTGATGATTTAAACCGTGTACGATAAAGGGGAACTAATATGAAAAAAATAGAAAACGCTATTATAATAAAAAATAACTGTTATACAGACAATATTTATGATATGTTACTTTCTGCACCAGAAATTGCAAATCTGGCACAAGCAGGACAATTTATTAATGTATATACAGGAAAAGGAGAAATGATATTACCTAGACCAATTAGCTTGTGTGAAATTGATAAAAAAAAGGGAACACTTCGATTGCTTTATCAAACAATTGGAAAGGGAACACAATATTTTTCTACATTACAAAAAGGAGATAGTATAAAAATATTAGGAGCATTAGGAAATGGTTTTTCAATCAATCCAGAACATAAAAATCATATTTTAATTGGTGGTGGTATTGGTGTGCCACCTATGTTAGAATTGGCTAAAACATTAAAAGGGAATATACATATGTTTATTGGAGCAAAATCAAATCCAATACTTGTAGAAGAATTTAAAAAAATAGGAGTAAATGTTATTATTGCAACAGATGATGGAAGTTGTGGTATACATGGTACTGTACTAGATGCTATAGAGAAAGAACAGCCAAAAGGTGATATGATATATGCCTGTGGTCCTAAAGTAATGTTAAAAGTAAGAAATATAAAATTAATTTTATCAATCATAATATTATTTGTTTTAATTGTTTTGTCATTTTTTTCAAGCAAGGCGGATATAAAAGCAAAAATTGTTTCTATACGCACAATTATGCTGCCTTTTATATGTTTATTATTTGGCTATTTTGTTAATGTAAGGGAAACGGATATTCGTGAAATTATAA
>CAMXTM010000119.1 GCA_947246775.1 uncultured Clostridium sp.
CAGAAAGTATGGGAATGATTGATTAAAGTGGTATAAAAAACAGTGGCTGGTAGGAAAAAGAATTATTTCCTATCAGCCACATTAAAAAATATCGTATAAATAATATACCACAATTAACAGGCTTTGAAAAGAGAAATTTTTAAAAAGGTGGTAAAAAATATGAAAGAAACTTATTTAACAGTAAAACAACTTGCAGAAGTAAAAGGCTGCACAGAAAGATATATTAGAAATTGTATTACAAAAGAAAAAATTGAAGCAATACAAAAAACAGGTTTATCTACAGGACAAGGTGGAATGGAATATAGGATACCACTTTCAAAACTAGATGAGAAAATACAAGTAAAATACAAAAGATATTTGAAAAAGCTACAAAAAGAAGTAGAAAAACAGACACAAGAGCAAAAAATAGAAGAAAATCCAGAAACCAAAACAATCGCAGAATTAACAGAAAAAGAAAAGGCAAATGCTTTATTTTGGCGGAAATTGCTGGAGGATTGGCAAAGATATAGAGGAAAAGAAGCCGATAATGAAAAAGCTGATAAAGAATTTATTAAAATAATGAATATACAAAATGAAGATTTGCATTTAAGCAGGCGGACACTATATAGAAAGCGAAATACATATATTATGGAAGGTGAAGCGGCACTTGCAGATGGACGTGGAAAACACAGCAATCACAGCTACAAAATGACAAGGGAAATATTTGACGTATTTGAATACTATTATTTAAACGAGAACAAGCCCAGCATCAAGCAGTGTATGAGAGAAACAACGTTATATTTTGAGGGGCAGAATATAGAAATGCCTTGTTACAGCACATTTAAAAGAAGTGTGGATAAAATACCAATTGCGGTAAAAATGTATTTTAGAGAAAAAGAAAAGGTGTTTATAGACAAATGTGCGCCTTATATCAAAAGAATGTATGATGATTTAGAAAGCAATGATATTTGGGTAGCAGACAATCATACCTTTGATGTGATGGTAGAAAGAGATGGCAAACCAGTAAGAGTATATTTGATAGCATTTATGGACGTAAGAAGCAGGAAAATGATGGGTTGGTGCGTGACAGATGCACCAAGTTCTGACGCAACTATATACGCACTAAAAAAAGGTTACGAAAAATTTGGTGTGCCAAAAAGTATCTATACTGATAATGGGCGAGAATTTTTATTCCATGATTTAGGCGGAAATGGTTTTAGAAAAAAGAAAAAAGAGGGGGAAGCATTAAAATTACCCTCTATACTGGACGATTTGGGAATAGAGTTTCGGACAGCATTGCCAAGAAATGCAAGGGGAAAAGGGATAGAAAGGGCATTTTGTACTGTAAAAGAGCATTTTAGTAAGCTATTTGAAAGCTATACAGGTGGTACGATATTAGAGCGTCCAGACAGGCTAAAAAAGATAGTAAAGAGCAAAAAAGGGTTGCCTAACATAGAAGAATTTATAGAATTTGTAGATATTTACATAGAGGGTTGGTACAACAAACAACCTCATGAAGGCACAGGAATGAAGGGAAAATGTCCCGATGAAGTATTTGCAGAAAATATGATAAGGCAAAGAGTATTACCAAAAGAAAAGGCAGATTTGATGTTTATGCGATATGCAAAGAGTAACACAGGTATGCTAAAAGTAGGCAAAAATGGAATCACGCTAACATTTTATGGAAAGCAACTGCAATATTGGAATGAGGCATTATGGAAAAGCCATTTTGGAGAAAATGTGTATGTAAGATACAACCCAGAGGATTTAAACAGTATTAGAATCTATGATGAACAAGAAAGATTTTTGTGTATTGCAGAACTGAAAGAAGAATTGAGTTATAGAGCAAGCAAACAAGAAGTGAAAAAACAACAGCAACAAAATAGAAATGCTGTCAAAGCAATTGCAACTAATCAAGCAAAAAAAGAAATACAAGAGAAAGATGCACTTTCTTTATTGTTACAAAAAGCAATAAAAGAAGAAAGTGTAGATAGTGCAATAACACCAAAGATTATAGAACCAGTACAGAGTAAAGAAAAGAGCATAAAAGAAAATCAAGCAGGAGAAGTGATTGCATTACCAAAGGCAGTAGGTGGAGAGGGACTTGACTGGGCTAAGGGAATTGAGCGGTTAAAAAAATGGAAAGAAGCAAAAGAGGTAAAAAATTATTATTTTTAAATAAGGAACTTTTTTTCATACTTCGTATGAAAAACCGCAAATAACTTTGCTATTCGATTTCTCCTGCGTTACGTTGTAACGCTGGGTCGAAATCTCATAAACACCAAAGTTATTTGCTAAGGCGTTTAAAAGGACTTTAAAAACGTTTTAACCATTTTAAAAAATAAAACAGTTAGGAGCTGGTTAAGTATGATAAATCAAGAACAAGCAATACAAAAGCTATTAACCTATAGAGAGACAACAGGAAAAACACAATCAGAGATAGCAAAAGAATTAGATATTTCTGACCCACAATTAAGTCAATTTTTGAATGGAATCTATAAAGCGCCTCATATCATTATACCAAAAATAGAACGATTTTTTGAGTTAAAAGAAAAGAAAGAAACTGCACCAGAAGCACCAGAATATAAAGAAACAAGCATTAGCAGTAAAGTATATAAACTGATAGAATATTGCCATATACAGGGAAAAATAGCAGTTGCTTATGGAGATGCAGGAGTAGGGAAAACAATGGCAATCAAAGAATATGCCAAAAAACATCCAGATGGAGCAATTGTCATTACAGTGTCCCCTTGTTTTGCCAGTATTACAGGGGTAAATGATTTGATAGCGGAACAGTTAAGAATAAGAGAAAAAGTAGCAAGGAAAATATACAGTGAAGCGGTAGCAAAACTAAGAGGAAGTAACAAGGTGTTGATAATAGATGAAGCACAACATTTAACAGTAAGAGTGATTAACCATTTAAGATGTATGAGTGATGAAAGTGGGAGTGGCGTTGCTTTTATAGGAAATGATGAAATTTATTTAAAAATGAGAGGGAGTGGACAAGCCTCTTATGCACAACTTTACAGTAGAATTGCATATAAAGAACATATTACAACAAATAGCATTACAGAAAAAGATATTAGCTTACTTTTTGAAGAAAATCACTTAGACAAAGAGGTACTTGCATTACTACTTGCTATTAGCAGGACAAATTATGGTATTAGAGGGGCGGTGAATGTGTTTGTAAATACAGCAGCGGTATTTGAGCAAATAACTAGGAAAAACATTGCTGCTATGGCAATAGAGATGAACATTAGACCTTAAAAAAAGGAGTTAGAGAAATGGGTAGAAAAAAATTAATATGTAATGAAGATTGTTTTCATTGTATTTACGCTGATTGTATTATGGATACGCTACCAAGTGAAAGAGAAAGATGGCGAATCTATTATCAAAAGCACAAAGAAGAAAAAAAGGCTTATGATAGAGCACAGTATCAAAAACGAAAGGAAGAGATGAAAAATGCAAAATGAACTATTGATTGCATTTATGGTAGGATGGGCAGGAGCCATTGGTTTTAGTATGATTGGTGGTTTTATATTATTTGTTTATTTAGAATTAGAAAAGATAAAAGTAAAAAAGCTAGAGTTACAAAAAATTATATATACAACAAAATGGAAACTAAAAGAGTTAGAAAATGAAGATAAAAAAGAAATGGAAAAGTTAGAAAAAATAGGAGAGAAACTAAAGGAAAAAAGAGAAAAGATATGATAGAAAAAATAACAGAGAAACAAAGAAAGTTATTATTTGTATTAGCAAAGCAAAGAGGAATGGACAGCGAATTATTACATAATTACATAGAGGTGGAAACAGGAAAACAAAGTATTACAGAGCTAACAAAAGAGGAAGCAAAGCGATTACTAAATGGATTGCAGGAGAAAAAACAGACAGGAAAGGGACGTATTACAGAAAAGCAATTAAACTATATTAAAGGATTGATTCAAAATTTAGGCTGGGAAGAAAAAGCATTAAATCAATTTATAGAAAAACAATATGGTATTTCCAATGTAAATTGGTTAAGTAGTAAAGAGGCAGCAAAATTGATTGAGGGATTAAAAAGTATATGGGAAAAAGATAAAAGAGGGTAAAAGCCCTCTTTTTTGATTACATATCTTATTTTGAAGTAAAAAAGAGGAAGCGTTTTTGTATTTTTTATTTTTGGATATATAGTATCATGATATAATATTATAAAAAATAATATGTTATTAGGAGGGGAGAGCATGGAAAAGAGAAAAAAAGAAGGTTTAAAACAAAGACATAAAGAGTATGCAGAATTGATAGGAATAGAAAATTTAATATTATTATCCCGTGTATTTGGAGGAACAAGCATATATATACCAAAAGAAGAAGAACTTTTAAAGGGCTTAAAATATGACAAAATAGCAGAAGAATTTACAGAAAAAAATGCAAAAGAGCTAGCTAGAAAATATCATTTATCCGAAAGGACAATTTATAGAATTGCTGAAAAGAACAAATAAAATAGTATTTGTGACAGAAATCTAAGACATTGTCAGTTGACATTGTCAGCTGTCATTGTCATGTTGACTTGTCAGAAAAAACATATTATAGTGAAAACAGATAAAAGCAAAAGGAAGGGGGAAGAAAGAATCAAAAACAGAAGTCATGGAAAAGTAGATAAACTGCCAGAAATGATAAGAAAAGAAGTAGAAAACAGACTTCTTGAGGGGTATACTTATGAAGAAATTGCAAGCTATTTAAAAGAGATGGGACATACTATATCTAAAACAAGCATACACAGATACGGAAAACCTTTTTTGTAAAAGTTTGAAAGTGTAAGATTAGCAAAAGAATATGCCCAGCTTTTAGCAGAAGACAATACAGAAAGACCTACAACAGAACTGCATGAGGCAAACAATGCACTGATTAGCCAAATGATTATGGAAGTGCTTATTAATAAAAATATGAAAGAAAAAGATAAAATAGAGGTAGCACGTTCTATTGCGACATTACAAAGAGCACAAGTACAGAATGAAAGACTAAAGCTCCATGCAAGAAAAGAAGCGGGAGCAGTACATACTGCATTAAAGAAATTAAAACAGCAGGTATATGAGGAAATTGGTAAAAATCATCCAGAAGTAGCAAAAGAAATTATTAAAATAGCAGATGATATTGAAAAACAAGCAGAAAAAAATAAATAAAAAGGAATAGAAAGACGATAATGTCTTATGTCAGTAGCCTTTTTGCGTCCAAAAATAATCCGACAAAAAAGGGAAGTGATAAAAAATGTTATGGCAGGAACGAGCGAAGGCTCTTTTTTTTATGGAGAAAAAAAGTATTAAAGAAATTAGTCGAATCATTTCAAAAAGTGAAAAAACAATACAAAATTATTTTAAGAAATTACCAGAATACAAAAAAGAGAAAGAAAAAAGGAAACGTGCAAACAGGCAAAAGCGAAAAGAATATCAAAAACAATGGGACAAAGAAAACAGAGAAGACCGATACCATTGCATCAATGGAGAAAGTTTAAAAAGGGAACATGATGTAGCAGCTAGGATATTGAGTGCAGAAAGATATTAAAGGTGTTAGCATGGGGTTTTTAGAAGAATTTAAAAGCATTTCAACAGGAGAAAAAACACAAAGAGAAGCAGACATTGAAAAAGGCAAACAAAGTTTTAGACAATATTGTAATTTTATCAATGGTGATTTTTTTAAAAAAGAAAGAGCATATCAAGATATGGTTTGTGACGCCTTGCAAAAAATGTATGAAAGAAAAATCATCAATCAAAAAACAAAAAAGCCTTATGACATACTGATATTAAATTTACCTCCCGGTTTTGGAAAGAGTTATACAGCTAGTTTGTTTGCAACATGGGTATTGGGAAAAAACAATCAAAATCAAGTGATTACTGTAAGTTATGGGCAGGATTTGGCAATCTCTTTTTCTAAAACAGTAAGAAATACCATACAGCTAGAGGAATATCATGATTTTGTGCCTTCTAGCTTTTTCCCAACACTGAAAATAAAAGATGGGGACGGTGCAGCAGATAAATGGGCATTAGAAAATGCTTATATGAGTTATTTGGGTACTTCATTTGGTGGAAAATTAACAGGTATGAGGGGAAATATTATTATTGTAGATGACCCAATTAAAAATGCCGAAGAAGCAATGAACGAAAAAGTAAAACAAGGGCATTTTGATTTTTATAAAAATACCTTAACCTCCAGAATGTTGCCAAACAGTTTACAGATTATCATACAAACTAGATGGGCTACCGATGATTTAGCAGGAAAATTGATAACAGAATATCCAGAAAGATGTTATATATTGCAGTTAGCAGCATTAGATAAATATGATAGGAGTATTTGTGAAAGTTTATACCCTACAGAGGATTTAGTAAGAAAAAGAGAAACGCTAGATGAGCCTATTTGGTTAGCAAACTATATGCAGCAACCAATTGATATCAAAGGGGTACTGTATGGAAAATTTAAAACGTATGATGTGATAGATAGTGATTTATTTGAAAAGTGGATTGCTTATATTGATACAGCAGATGAGGGAAAAGATTATTTGTGTGCTGTAATAGGTGGTGTAA
>CAMXTM010000120.1 GCA_947246775.1 uncultured Clostridium sp.
ACACTTATTATACATTATCTGCCATATAAAGCAGCAATTTTTTTGTAGTATCCCAGCCAATGCAAGCATCTGTAATAGATTTTCCATATATATGACCATCTGTTTTTTGATTGCCTTCTTCTATAAAGCTTTCTATCATAACGCCCTTTACCATACTACGCAAATCTTTATTTAATTTTCTATTATGCAAAATTTCTGATACTATTCTTGGTTGCTCATAATACAATTTTTTAGAATTGGCATGATTAGCATCTACCATAACACAAGGATTAACCAGTCCATGTTTTTGATAAAGCTCATGCACCAATATCATATCTTCATAGTGATAATTTGGTATACTTTGACCATGTTTATTAACAGAACCACGCAAAATGGCATGGGCATAAGGATTACCTATAGTGGAAACCTCATGGTCACGATACATAAAGGTATGTCCAGACTGTGCTGCATGAATGGAATTTAACATAACAGTATAGTCACCACTTGTTGGATTTTTCATACCTACTGCAACATCAATACCACTGGAAACCAATCTATGTTGTTGATTTTCTACAGAACGTGCGCCAATGGCAATATAAGAAAGCATATCATTGACATACAACAAATTTTCAGGGTAAAGCATTTCATCTGCTGCGGTCAAACCAGATTCTTCTATTGCTCTAATGTGCATTTTTCTAAGGGAGACAATCCCTTTTAATATATTTGCGCCCTTTTCAGGGTCAGGCTGATGCAACATACCTTTGTAGCCCTCGCCTGTTGTTCTTGGTTTATTGGTGTAAATACGAGGCACAATAAACAATTTTTCTTTTACCTCATCATTTAGTTTTGCAAGACGAGAAACATAATCACAAACGGCATCTTCATCACTTGCGGAACAAGGCCCTACAATGACAACAAATCTATCTTCTTTTCCCTCCAATATGGCTTTTATTTCTTCGTCACGCTGTTTTTTAATTCTCTGTAACTCTGGTGACATGGCTACTCTTTCCAGCATTTCTTCTGGAGAGGGAATATCTTGTATAACTTTGAAACTCATACTATCTGAAATCCTTTCTTTTGTTAGATTTTTTTCTTATCCATCATATTAAAAATTGTTGTATTTTGCAAGTGATTTTGCTGTAATGCACGATGCAATGTATTTTTCTATTGACAAATTAAAAAAAATTATTAAAATAAATAATAAAGTGTTGACCAAGTGTAAGTACACAATCAAATTTGCTTGCAGAAAGTTGGTGTTTGATGCGAACCAACACAATCTGATTGTTGGAATGGACTTGTGAGCGGAAACAGAATTTTCTTTTTTTTGATTTTTTGAAAAAAAGAAATAGTATGTGACTCGGGTTCTCCCGTTACAGAGAGCGCTATACTATTTTGTATAGTAAAAGTGGGTTGTTTTTAAACGACCAATTGAGGTGGCACCACGTAAATTACGTCCTCTGCATAGGTTTTTATGCAGAGGGCTTTTTGATTTTACAGAAAAATAAAGGAGTGATTTGACAATGTCAGACGAAAAAAAAATTATATTCAGCGGTATGCAGCCCTCTGGATTGATTACCTTAGGAAATTATTTAGGAGCGCTCAACAACTGGCGAAAAATGCAAGATGATTACAATTGTTTATACTGTATTGTAGATATGCACGCCATTACGATCAGGCAAGACCCTGCCAAATTAAGAAAACAAGCAAAAGAACTACTTTTACAGTATTTAGCAGTCGGGCTAGACCCACAAAAAAGTATTCTATATTATCAATCTCATGTATCACAGCACGCCGAATTAGGTTGGATATTAAACTGCTATACTTACATGGGAGAGCTTAACAGAATGACACAATTCAAAGAAAAATCTCTTTCTCATGCAGATAATATTAACGCTGGACTGTTTACTTATCCTGTACTTATGGCGGCAGACATTTTGCTATATCAAACGGATTTAGTACCTGTAGGCGAAGACCAAAGGCAGCACTTGGAAATTACAAGAGATATTGCCGCACGTTTTAACGGTGTTTATGGTGATGTATTTAAAATACCAGAGGCATATATTGGCAAAGTCGGTGCAAGAATTATGGCACTACAAGACCCAACTAAAAAAATGTCAAAATCTGACGAAAACAAAAACAATACCATAGCACTTTTAGATGAGCCAGCAGTAGTAATGAACAAAATCAAAAGAGCAGTAACGGACTCTGACAACGAAGTGCGTTACAGTGACGACAAACCAGGCATTAAAAATTTGTTAAATATTTACTGTGCTGTAACAGGAGAAAGTGTAGAGGCAGCCGAAAAAGAATTTGCTAATGCAGGCTATGGTACTTTTAAAACCGCAGTTGGGGAAGCAGTTGTAGCAAATTTAGAGCCAATTCAGCAAAAAGTAAAAGACCTTGCAAAAAATCAAGATTATATTGACAGTGTTATCAAAGAGGGAGCAGAAAAGGCATCTCGTTTGGCGCAAAGAACCTTACAAAAAGTACAAAAGAAAATTGGTTTCCCTGCTAGAATAAAATAAAACAAAATAAAACTATTATATTTTACAGATATTAGTCGATGATACAAATAGAAACAATAAATAAATAGTGCGACATCGGGCTTATTGTATCAAGGCACAAAAGGTGCTTTGGTTCAATGAGCCTTTTTTTATGCAGAAAGGAGCATTTTTATGAAAATTATAGGAAGTCAAAACGAAGCAATTGTATATGGTGACATTATAGAAGATTCTGCTATAGAACAAATAAAAACGCTATGCGACCAAGCCTTTTCCAAAAATAGTAAAATACGCATTATGCCTGACGTACACACAGGCGCAGGCTGCACAATCGGTATGACGATGACCATTATTGACAAAGTTGTACCAAACATTGTCGGCGTTGACATTGGTTGCGGTATGTATACCCTTTATATTGGAAAAGAGCCAATTGACATGGAAAAATTAGATGCTATTGTACACAAAATTCCATCTGGAAAATCCGTTTGGGAGGGCAGACAAACAAGATTTGATTTGCAGGCACTCAACTGCTACAGAAATTTAAAGGATACCCGAAGACTAGAAAGAAGTTTAGGGACACTAGGCGGCGGAAATCACTTTATTGAAATAGACAAAAGCGCAGATGGTACACAATACCTCGTAATCCACACAGGAAGCAGAAACTTAGGCAAGCAAGTAGCAGAATACTACCAAAAAACGGCAATTGATTTACAAAGAGGAAAAGAAGTATATTTTCAAAAAAGAGAAGAAATGATAGCACAGTACAAAAAAGAGGGTAGAAGAAAAGAGTTGCAGCAGGCACTCAAACAACTGACTTGGACGCCAAAACCCTTAGAAATGCCAGAAGATTTATGTTTTTTATATGGCAAATATATGGACGAATATTTACAAGATGTTGCCATTTGTCAGCAGTTTGCAAGGCAAAATAGAGAACTGATTGCACAAAAAATACTAGAACAAATGCATTGGCAAGCAATAGAACCATTTCACACAGAACACAACTATATTGATGTCCATGAAAAAATTGTACGAAAAGGTGCGATTTCTGCCAAAAAAGGCGAAAAAGTATTAATTCCTATCAATATGAAAGATGGTAGTATTCTTGCGGTCGGAAAAGGCAACGAAGACTGGAATGATTCCGCACCACATGGCGCAGGCAGACTTTTTAGCAGAGGAGAGGCAAAAAAACGTTTTACCTTGGAGCAATTTCAAAAAGAAATGGAGGGAATTTATACCACATCTGTTACAGAAAAAACATTAGATGAATCCCCTATGGCATATAAAAGACTAGATGATATTATGCAGGTAGTAGAACAAACAGTCGATGTTATAGAAGTTATCAAACCAATCTACAACTTTAAAGCAGAATAAGGATTTTCTAACAAAAAAAGCGTTCATTCTATTTTGACACAATGAACGCTTTTTCATTTTTTTACCCTCTTTTAAATTCTTGAATTGCCGTTTGTAAATCTTCACAGGTCAGCAAAGACAGTTTTTGCCGTTCTTCTTTTTCCCTTGCGATTTGTGAGGAAAATACTGCCGTCTCTTGCCATTGCATAAATCTTTCTGCGGCAACCGCCATTGTATGCTCCAGCAATCGCCTTGCTTCTCTACCATTTCCAAAGTTTTCATCTTTTACCCTTTCCTCAAAAAAAGGCAGCAACACATTTTCCCAACCTTTTTCTAAATGGAATGTGGCATTATTTGCTAGTGCTTCAAAAATATCCAGCATTTCTTTTGCAGAATAAGGCGAAAAATGCACTGTAAACGTAATTCGGCTTGCAATACCTGGATTTTCGTCTAAAAATCGTTTCATTTTATTATTTTTTTCGTTAATATCCCCGCCATAGCCCGCAAAGATAATCAATTTATCATGACTATGTTCTTCTACTTCAATACAGAGCTGCGCCAGTGCTTCCTGTGAAAAATTGTCTGTTCTTTCTGTTTCGTTGTAGTTTACCAAAGAATATGCTTCATCAATAATAATAATATCGTTTGTTTCAAATATTTGATGCACTCTATCAGAAGTTTGCCCTACATATTTTGCCTTGAGCTGTGTCCCTGTAATATACGCCATGCTGCCCCCAGAAAGCAATTCTTCTTCTATCATCATTTCTGCAAAATATCTTGCCGAAGTGGTTTTTGCTGTTCCAGGAGGACCAATAAAAGCAAGCACTTTATGAATCGGCGGTGTTGGCAAATAATAGTCTTCTCTTTTTTTTGCAAACTGATATACTGCACCTAATTTGCACAAGGTATGCTTCATTTCTTCCTGTCCAATCACATTTTGGCAAAGTCTATGATATGCCTCGGTTTCTTTTGGCGATACGTCCATCACTTTAATTTTTTGTCTTTCTGGTGTCTGATGCTCTAAATGATATTTGCCATACTCCAAATATGCCTTTAAAAACTCATATTCTTGTACAGAAAGCCTTTTTTCAAACTTATTGCCCACCTCTGAAATATCTGCATTGGCAAGAAGTTCTAAAAATTTGAGTCTATCTTGATTGAATTTCATAATACCACTGTCGTTAATAATGGCAAAGTCAAACCCTTGATTTTTATAAACAGCATAGATTTTTTGTATCGTCATTGATGCCTCATCTGCTGGCGTCTTTGAAACATAAATCGCATTTTCAAAAGAACGTTGCTCTAATTCTTTTAACTTTTTTTCGTCCATATTATATTACTCCTAAACCGTTTTATTCTGTGTAGGCACTATCACTTTGTATCGCAATCGTCTGTGACTGCTCATTCCATGCTACACCGAAATCTATTTTTTGTCCCAAATCTCTCAGTTTAAAATAAGTATTGCCATCGATATTATAAGCAATCAAATTTCCTACTTCATTATTAAAATATAATTTGCTATCGGATACAACTGCCTTTTTATTTTGTCCGCTACCCTTTTGTAGTTCTCCTCCTGCAACATTGTAAGCGGTATTTGTCACAACATTGATTGCTCTAAGAGATTCGTCCCAAAGCGTATCAAACTGTTTTTTTGTGCCATTTAGCGCCATTGCAACATCTCTTAATTTAAAATAGGTAAAATCGTTTATTACATAGGCATCAAAAGAAATTTCTTTGCCATCTACTAATACTTTTGTATTTGCAATAAAGGCATCTTGTGGCGTTGCTGGTGGTACAGACGGCGTATCTACTGATGGTGTTGTTATTGTCGGTGTTGTTGGCGTTGGTGTTGTTGGCTCAGGCTCTACTGGTTCAGGTACAGGTTGCTCTGGCTCAAATGCAACAGGCGCATTGGCTATTTCATCTGGTATGACTTCTGTTGGGGTTTCTGTTGAGACAGATGGTGCTACTGGTGTTTGCTCTTGTGAAGTTGGTGGTGTTGGGATTTGCTCACCTGTGTTGTCTTTTTTTGCATAATAATTCATAACTGCTACTTTACAATTTTGTCTATTATCAAGCAAATCTCTTAAACTAAAATAAAAACTACCTTTTATGCCATATTGTTCATTTAATAGCAATTCCTCGCCGATTTCTCCAGCTACATCATCTTTATAAATACCCTGCCCTATGTACAAGTCTACATTCGTATTTTTAACTTCTTCTGACCACCATTTTACCAAGGTTTCATAATCTGCCGCTGCTGTCCCTCTAGCCCAATAAATTTGAGGTACAATATAATCTACATAACCATTTTGTATCCATGTTCTGACATCGCCATATACGCTATAATATCCCTCCGCTCCTCTTGTATCAGAGCCACTACTATCAGAACCTTTATTTTTCCAGATACCCATAGGGCTAACACCAAATTCTACCTCTGGTTTGATAGATTTTACAGTTTCGTGTACTCGTCTTATCATGTCGTTGACATTTGCACGTCTTTGGTTTGCCTGCTGACCATCTGCCGTTTCGCCATCGTCAAGCGGATAGCCATTGGGATAAAAATAATCGTCAAAATGAATTGCATCGACATCATAATTTTTTACAATTTCTGCCACAGTATCACAAATATGCTGTTTGACAGATTCGTTAGCAGGGTCATAGTACAAAC
>CAMXTM010000121.1 GCA_947246775.1 uncultured Clostridium sp.
CTGTAACAGTATACCAATCAAAATTTCCAGGGTCGTCTGTTGTTGTTTGAGATGCATCATTATTTTGTTGCTGTTGTCCACCTTCTCCTTCTGCTGCTGTTGTTCCACCACCTTTTAATGTTTCGATTTCTTCTTTTAATTTTAAATTATCCATTTCCAATGTTTGATATTTTTCACTTAAATCATCGTGTTCTGCAATAGTTTGTTGTGCCTCTTTTAACTTTCCACTTAATGAAATACAGCGAAAACCTAAAAAACCAATCAATACAATAACAATCAATGAAAATACAACACTTAATTTTTTACCTGGACGGAAAGAAATACTTTCTTCATCTTCATAATCATCATTGTATAGCTCGTCCAAATCCATTTGTTTTGCGCCTCTTGTTAAATCATAATCATCATAATGGTTACGACGATTTCTTCTGTTTTCTCTTTCGTCTATATCATCATTTCTGTTTCCACCAGAACCAGGCAAAGTAATTTCAATTTCTTGCATTAAAGGTCCTCTTGGTCTTTCGGGTGGCATATCATAGGCAGTTTGTTCGCTGTTTTCATATCCATTTTGTTGGTATTCGTTTTGTTGGTATCCCTCTTGATAAGAATTTTGGTACTCATTTTGATATGTATAATTTGTATTTTGGGATACTTCATCCACATAATCTGGCTGTTGTTGATATTGGTTATTATAATCATCATCATAATGTCTCTGATGTGGTGAGTATTGTGGTGTAAAATCAATTTTCTGTGTATGATACATATTTTCTGTATTATCATACCTCATTTGTGTTTGGTACATATCATCGTTTTCAGACTGTATTGTCTGAAATCTCATAGTATACTGTTGGTCTGCATCTTCTTGTGCATAGCGACGGGTTCTTCTACCTGTAATCGTTTCTTCTCCTGCATTACCACTCCAATCTACATATGTTGTTGTATCTTGGCTTAACTCGTTGTGTTCCATTTGCTCTGTAGCACTAGGTCTGTTCCTTACACCATAAGGTGCAGTATCTGCTTGTTCGCTTGCACCCATAAGGGGGTGTGTTTCTCTAAGCATATCTACAATCTCTTTTGGTAAATCATCATATAATTTCGGTTCTCCATTCCCACTATTGTATCCATTATTATAATTTTCTTTTTCCATCATTTTCCTCCACTTTTTTTATATAGTGTCTAATAAAAAAGTACACTATATATTTTAACACAAAAGTGTCATTTTTTTAAACACTTTCTGTAATTAATGTATCTATTGGTGTCGAACAACTTTATTGTTTTTAACATAATGACACACTACCATTATTATTTTAACCATTACAAAGATGTGTGTCAACTAATACCTATTTTATCTATATCAATTCATTAAATTATTTTTTTTTAGAAATATAGACAATATTACTATTTTTAAAAAAATAAATAATAAATTTTTTTTAATAACATACATTTTCTACAAAAAAGAATTTTTTTTCTGTATGAATTATCCTCTTTACATTAATGTCAATATTGATTATACTTTATTAAGGAAATAAAATGCATAGTCTTTTACTACATTTTTGTAACAATCAACGCATACCATTTGTATAATATAAAAAAATGTGCTATGATGTAGTTGTATATTTGTGTTTTAGTAAATGTATTTCAATAAGGATGTGATTGAATTGAAAATAGAAAAAATAAATGAGAGTCAAATTAAACTCATATTGACGCAAGCTGACTTATCAGAAAGGGACATCAAATTAGAAGACTTAACTATGCCTTCTGAAAAAACACAAGCACTTTTTCATGACATAATGGAAAAAGCGTTAGAAGAATATGATTTTATTTCAGAAAATACCCCTCTTATGGTTGAAGCTGTCCCTGTCGGATTAGATGGTATTATGATTATTGTAACCAAAATAGATACAAAAAATTCGGAAGTGTTGGGAACAAAAATGTTTTCTCAACAAAAAGATTTGCGCCGTTTTAGAAGAAAATCTCTTATGTTTCAAGAGGGAGAAATGGACAAAAATAGCGACATATTGATTTATTCTTTCTCAAAACTAGATGATATTATTGATTTTAGTTTGAGAATTGCTGATACTTACCATGATGCTAGTTCACTCTATAAACTACATGATAGATATTTTATTGTTCTACAAATGAAACAAGATGGTGACGAAAATAAAGCAGAAGAACTAGAAATGATATTAGGCGAATATGGACAAAAACATATTTCTACACAGCTTTCTAAATATTACCTTTTGGAACATGGCGAAACAATTATCGAAAATAAAGCAATTACAATACTTTCTAAAACTTTTGCTTGCTAAAAAAATTTAGGCTTGGAGCGATTCCAAGCCTTTATCTATTTTTATTACAACAAACTACCGATTGTCAAAAACAATGGTGCAAACACCAACGCCACAATAGTCATCAATTTTATCAAAATATTGATAGATGGGCCAGAAGTATCTTTAAAAGGGTCGCCTACAGTATCACCAACAACTGCTGCTTTATGTGCATCGCTACCTTTTCCGCCATGACTTCCCTCTTCAATATATTTTTTCGCATTATCCCAGCTACCGCCTGCATTAGACATAAAAATTGCCATCATAACACCAGTAACAAGTGCGCCCGCAAGCAAACCACCTAGTGCGCCCGTTCCCAAAAGAATACCCACTACCAAAGGCACAACAACCGCCATAATACCAGGTACAAGCATTTCCTTTAATGCTGCTGTAGTGGAAATTTCAACACATTTTTTATAGTCAGGTTTTGCTGTTCCCTCCATAATACCAGGAATAGTGCGGAATTGTCTTCTTACTTCTTCTATCATTTGAAATGCTGCTTTTCCTACAGATTCCATCGTAAAAGCAGAAAACAAAAATGGAAGCATACCACCGATAAACAAACCAATAATAACCCTAGGCTCTAATATAGAAATAGCACTTAATGAAACTGCTTCAGCATAGGACACAAACAAAGCAAGTGCTGTCAATGCTGCTGAACCAATCGCAAATCCTTTTCCCATAGCAGCAGTAGTATTTCCTACAGCGTCCAATTTATCTGTTACTTCTCTAACACTATGGTCTAAACCACTCATTTCTGCAATACCACCTGCATTATCTGCAATAGGACCATAAGCATCTACTGCAACAGTAATACCTGTTGTAGAAAGCATACCTACTGCTGCCAATGCAATGCCATACAAACCACTTACGCTATATGCTGCAAAAATACCAACACAAATCAACACAACAGGTACTGCTGTAGACTGCATACCTACAGCTAAACCACTTATAATTGCTGTAGCAGGACCTGTTTCTGCTTGGTCTGCTATTTTCTTTACAAAACTATAGTCCGCAGAAGTATAAACTTCTGTAATCATACCTATCAAAAGCCCTACAATCAAACCTGCAATAACTGCTACCGCTGCGCTCATATTGCCAAAAAACATATTACTCAAAACCAACGCGCCTACCACTACAATAGCAGAAGAAACATATGACCCTGTTCTCAATGCTTTTTGAGGATTATTATTACCACCATGTACAAAAAAAGTACCTATAATAGAGGCAAGTATGCCACAGGCAGACAGCACCAAAGGAAACAATGCGCCCTCTGTACTAAAATACACAATACCCAATGTAATCGCAGAAACAATAGAGCCAACATATGACTCAAACAAGTCCGCTCCCATACCTGCAACGTCACCGACATTATCGCCAACATTATCCGCAATAACAGCAGGATTACGAGGGTCATCTTCTGGAATACCTGCCTCTACTTTACCAACCAAGTCTGCACCAACGTCAGCCGCTTTTGTATAAATACCACCGCCTACACGTCCAAACAATGCGATAGAAGATGCGCCCAAGCTAAAGCCAGAAAGCACGCCTACATTTTTTGTAACAATATACACAATACTAACGCCAAACAGTCCCAAACCTACAACAGACATACCCATAACAGCACCGCCAGAAAAAGCTGTAGAAAGCGCTTTATTCATACCACCTGTTCTTGCGCCATTTGCAGTACGTACATTTGCTTTTGTTGCCACATTCATGCCAAAATAGCCCGCTAATGTAGAAAACAATGCTCCTACAGCAAAACACACCGCTGTTGTAATACCAATTCCAAAACAAATCAATACAAATAATATCAGTACAAACACAACTAATATTTTATATTCCGCTTTTAAAAAGGCATTTGCGCCATCTCTAATTGCAAGCGCAATTTCTTGCATACGCTCTGTACCTTCTTGTTCTTTCGTAATTTTTGAAGCCAATATTACTGCAAATACCAAAGCAACTATACCAAGCACTGGTGCAGCAAATATCATACTATCTAAAAATTCCATAAAAAATTCCTCCTTTATTGTTTATTATTTTTTCATTATTACCATTATAAACAATAAAAAGAGTTTTGTCATTATGAAATATGTATTTCCAATCAAATTATACCTTATTTATTTTCCAATATCTCCAACATCATTTTTGCCCCTAGTCGAAAACCATCAACAAATGTACCCTCTAAAGTGGATTTATTTGCCATAGTAATTAAAGCATTATGTTCATCTAAAATATCATTAAAATCAAATTTTAAAGGTTCACCAATTCTTTTTATAAAATCTTCGCAATGCTTATAGTACTTTTCTCTTAATTCCTTATATTCTTCTGTTTTATCATAGTAATACTCTACAGGAGCAATAACGCCATTATACAAATCCTCTAATAGTTTACTCATAATCATTACCTACCTTTCAAAATTATAATATATTTATATTATAAGTATATTATGATATAGTATATCATTAGTATATAAATGTCAATATTAAAATGATAATATAAAATATAATATAAAATATAATATAGAGGTGTAATCATGTCCGAAAAATTTATTATACGAAGTAAAAATACAAAATATAAAGATGATTCTTATCTTGTAACAACGGTTAGACTTCCACAAACAATCAGAGATGAATTTGAAAAATTGGCAGTAAAAAGTGGTCATTCCAGAAATGAGTTAATGTGTATGGCTTTACAGTATGCCTTAGATAATTTAAAATTTCTTCCAGAAGATAAAAAAGAAGAATAATAAAAAAAGCCAACGAACATATTAGTCGATTGGCTTTTTTCTTAATTTTAAGCAAAAACGCTAGT
Source organism: uncultured Clostridium sp. (assembly GCA_947246775.1). Taxonomy (GTDB): domain Bacteria; phylum Bacillota; class Clostridia; order Lachnospirales; family Anaerotignaceae; genus Coprocola. The sequence goes on from CAMXTM010000121.1 coordinate 5,139, forward strand.
TTTTGCCTTAAAGTTCTTTTGCTTCTTTTCTTTCAAGAAAAGAAGTAGGAGTTTGAGGGGCGCTGAACGTCCAGTGGACGTTCGCTTAGCGCCGACCGAAGCGGAGCGTAGACCAACGCCCTCAAGGTCTTCTTTAACATAAGAATTTTGCAGTAAGGGGGAGAGTAATGACAGATAATACCGTTGATACAAAAACATACTCTGACGCCCTTTTTTCATCGTTGCCGTATCCCCCCGCAAAAGAGGGCAGCGCTGCTGCCGCTGGTGTCGCCATCAGGATAACAATAACCCCAAGTGCTACACCATCTAATAGAAAACTCATTAAAAATTTTGTCGCAATAGGCATTACTATCAGCGTAAAAAAGCTAAATATATATACGGATTTGTCTTTCAATACTTCTTTTACTTTCGCTGAAGCAAGCAATGACCCTATTACTATCATAGATAGACATACTGTTGTCGTAGACGCATAGTTTAAAGCGTTATACAGTGGCTCAGGTAGTGATATGGAGTTGACAAACAAAAATACGCCTATAATAGCAGAAAAACAAATTAGATTACAAAAGGCATCTTTTACCATTTTTGCTGGTGGTTTTGCTGTGCCGCATTTATAAGAAAACAACACAGAACACGCCGTAAACAAATACACATTGCTTGCAAACATTACCGCAACGCAAAATATCAGTCCCTCAGCACCAAACATCGCCGTTACCAATGGTTGTCCCATAAATATTACATTGCTATAAACGCCGCCACCTGCAAAAAGTCCCAGTTGAGGAAAGTCCATTTTTAAACATTTTCCTACTACAAAAAATAGAATTGTACCCAACACACACATAAAAAGTGTGCCACCACCTGTTTTTAAAAATCCAATCAGTATTTCATGCGAATACTCTCTTTGGAGCAATACAACCATATTAGCTGGTACTGCTACTTTTGTCAGCACAATAGAAAGTGCCTTTGTATCTTTTAAATATCCTACTTTACTGAGCAGGAAACCTACTATCATAAGTAAAACCATTGTCGTAAGCTGTCCAACCACTGCTAACGCCATATTGCCCATCTCCCTTTTATTTTTCCATCCAATTATTTAATTTTTTCATTTCTTTTACAATAAAAAAAGATACTATCAAACCTGATGTAATATCTGCTACTGGTCCAGCAACCAATATGCCATCTAATCCCCAAAATAGTGGGAAAAGCAATATCAGTGGTATCAGCAATATAACTTGTCGAAGCATAGAGAGTACAGAGGCTTTTAAAGCTTGTCCTGTCGCTTGAAAATAGCCTGTAGACACAATTTGCATACCAGATATAAAAATTCCCGCCATAAATACTTTCATACT
>CAMXTM010000122.1 GCA_947246775.1 uncultured Clostridium sp.
ACTAAATCCCCCATAATAAAAGAAAAAATATGTTGTTGTATGGTTTTTGTTTCCATAAAACCAATTGGTGTCAAAAAGCGATAATAGGCAATATACCAAAAAGTATATGGAATTAAAATTTTAGTAAATCTCTTTTTTATAAATTGTAAAAATAAAAAATCTTTTCCTTTATAAGAATAAGTTAGTTTTAATCCACTTAAAAATACAAATGCAGGTACAACAAAAGAAAGCGCCTTATTAAACATAAAAAATTCTTTATGTACCCATGTTCCAATCTCTAGGTTTGTAACGCCTTCTGATGATGTGTGTATGAGTACAACAAAACAACATAAAAAAGATGTCATTAAAAACAATTCTTCTAATTTTTGTTTTTTTTCCAAGCAAACCCCTTCTTTCTTATTTTTTTATCTATGTTATCAAGTTATTTTTTGTATTTTGAATAATATATCCAGTATATCGTTTTTATATCAAATATACAAGAGAAATGAAAAAACATCATTTTAACGTTTTGTGATATTTTATAAATTGTTTCTTTGAGCAAACACTTTCTATAAACTATTATATATGATATAATAATAGTAAACAAAAAGAGGAGGAATAAAAATGAATTGCCCATATTGTCATAAAGAAATGAAATTAGGATATATACAATGTCGTGATGGCATTTATTGGACACCAAAAAAGCAATGGCTAGCTGCACTGTCTGGTTGGGGAAAAGGAAGTATTCGTCTACAAAACGGCGCAAGTGATGTAATGCAGTCAGCAGTTTATGCTTATCGTTGTAAAGAGTGTAAAACTGTTATTATTTCGTATGATGACACAGAAATATAAAAACTGCCATGATTATTTGTGGCAGTTCAGCTATATTTTAAACTAAAAATTACAATTGTTCTATCATTTGTTTTAAGGTAAATAAAAATTCCATTTCCTGTTTATAAAATTTCCATGTCGTTTGACTTTCGTATTGAATGATATAAGCATCAACTATTTTTATCAATTCCTCTTTTTGTTTACACTCTTGATAATATTGATTTGCAATTTCCATGCAATGCTTTATATAACTATTTATGTCACCTCGTCCTCCAGTTTCAATAATCCAACCATCAAATATAAAAATCCAGTGTTCAAATTTTTTTAAATAGTCCAATTGATGTTCACCTACCAATTTCAGTTATTATTTTTAGTATAGTATACCATTTTATTTTAAATTTTTTAAAAAGATACAAAAACTGCCACAGTTCCCTGTGGCAGTTCAAAGTCGGTTTTGATAAAAGGATTTCTATACTTTTTTATTGAGCTTTTACATATTCAGCGCCTTTTGCAAGAGCTTCTTTATTGATAGGAATAAATTTTGCTTTGTTTTCACCAAATACCTTTGTAAAAGCATTTAAAACGGATTCTTCTGTTACTGTTTTGTCTACTTCTAATAATGCGCCTAATAAAACTATGTTTGCTAATTTAGGATTGCCTAAATCTTTTGCGATTTCGTTTGCTGGAACATAATAAGCTTTTACATCATCACGTTCTACTTTTGATTCGATTAAGCTGGAATTTAATATAATTGTTCCGCCTGCGCCAACGATTTCTACAAATTTATCATAAGATGGCTGATTCATAACGATAGAAGCGGTTGCATTTGCTGTAATAACTGGAGAACCTACAGGTTCATCGGATACAACGATAGAACAGTTTGCTGTACCACCACGCATTTCAGGGCCATATGAAGGACACCATGAAACTTCTTTTCCATCAAGCATACCAGCATAAGCAAGCAATTTGCCCATACTCAAAACACCTTGACCACCGAAACCTGCACAACATACTCTTTGTGTACTCATATTATTTTCCCTCCCCTGTCAAATCCTTAAACACACCAAGAGGATAGTAAGGAATCATTTTTTCTCTAACATATTCCATTGCTTTTACTGGAGTTAAGCCCCAGTTTGTAGGGCAGCTTGAAACAACTTCTATAAAGCCAAAGCCAAGTCCTTCTTTTTGTACTTTTAATGCTTTCATAATTGCTTTTTTCGCTTGTGCAACCTGTCCAGGTGTTGTTACACTAACTCTTTCTATATAAACAGGACCGTCTAATGTTGCAAGCATTTCACTTACTCTAATAGGGTTACCTTGTACTTTTACATCTCTACCTTTTTTTGCTGTTGTTGCTTTCATGCCTGGCAATGTTGTAGGAGCCATCTGACCACCTGTCATACCATAAATACCATTGTTGATAAAGATAGTTGTTACTTTTTCGCCTCTTGCTGCTGCATGAATGATTTCACAAGTACCGATAGAAGCCAAGTCACCATCACCTTGATATGTGATTACCATTTTACTTGGGTCTACTCTTTTAATACCAGTTGCAGTTGCAGGCGCTCTACCATGTGCGCACTGGATAGCATCAAAGTTAAAATATTTATTTGCCATAACGGCACAACCAACAGGTACGCAAGCGATTGCGTTTTCTGTTTCTCCTAATTCTTCCAAACATTCTGCCAGTAATTTATGTACAATACCATGGGCACAACCAGGGCAATAATGCAATTTTACATCTGTTAAAGCTTTAGATTTTTCGTATACGACTGACATTATTTGTCACCTCCCATTACAGACTTACCAAATTCAACAACTTCTTCTGGAGTTAAGATAATACCACCAGTTCTGCCATAAAATTCAACTTTATTTCCATCGTTGCAAGCAAGTTTTACATCGTCCATCATTTGTCCCATGCTCATTTCAACATCAAGATATTTTTTAACACTTTCTCTCTTGAATGCTTTTTCTGGGAATGGATATAATGTTTTTGGACGAATTAAACCAATTTTATAGCCTGCTGCTCTTAATGTATCTACAGAAGATTTTACAATTCTTGCGGAAGTACCATAAGAAACAAAAGCATATTCTGCATCGTCCATGCAATATTCTTCCCAAGCTTGCTCGTCTGCTTCAATCACATCATATTTTTTCTGTAATGCGATATTGTGATTTTCACAATCTTCAGCGTCCATATTTAAGTTTACAATCATGTGTTTTTCGCCTTTGCCTTTTCCTTTTAATGCCCAAGCATCTTTAGAAGGCAAGTCTTTTTTAGGAGAATAGTTGAATTCAACTGGCTCCATCATTTGACCAATTAAACCATCGGAAAGAATGATAACTGGAGTTCTATAAAAGTCTGCTAAGTCAAAAGCGTCCATCATCATATCTACTGCTTCTTGTACAGAAGATGGTGCTAAAACGATGTTATGGTAGTCACCATTAGAACCACCTTTAACACACATATGATAGTCAGCCTGACCTGGTTGAATAGTACCAAGACCTGGGCCACCACGCATCATATTTACAACAACTGCTGGTAATTCAGCATTTGTAATATAACCAATACCCTCTTGTTTTAAAGCCAATCCTGGAGAAGAGGAACTTGTTAATACTCTTGCGCCTGCTGCTGCTGCGCCATATACCATATTGATTGCTGCTACTTCACTTTCTGCCTGCACAAAAGTACCGCCTACTTTTGGTAATTCTTCTGATAAATATTCTGGCACTTCGCTTTGTGGTGTGATAGGATAACCAAAGAAAAATCTACAACCAGCTTCGATAGCTGCCTTTCCAATCGCTTCATTGCCTTTCATTAATATCTTTGCCATTTAAAATTCCTCCTCCCTTAATCTATTTTTTCTACTGTAATCGCTGAGTCTGGACACATTCTTGCACAACTCGTACAAGCGATACAGTCATCATTTACTACTTCTGCTGGGTTATATCCTGCTTCGTTAATTCTTGTTTCTGCCAATTTTAGTACCTTTTTAGGACAGACAGAAACACACAATTCGCAACCCTTGCAAATGTTTTCATCAATCGTTATTTTACCTTTTGCCATTTTTGATACACCTCCATTATTTTTGCCTACATCCAATCTTTTCTCATATAAAACTTGAGAGGAAAAAGTTCGCCGCCTAAATCATCTGGCAATTTGTCTTTATCCTTTACAACTTCCTCTACGTAGCTTGTATATTTGATTGGTACTCCAGAAAGCCGACTAGCCTCTTTGAGTATTTTATCTCCCATTGCAATGTCTTCTGCTGTTGTTTCGCGGATAAGATTTGTGTTGTTAATAAATCCTGTTACTTGCAAACCAGAAGCATCTTCAATGCTTTTCATTTCCTTCAAAATACCTTCTGGGGAAGAGGTATCTGGACGGTTTGTATTAACTACCATGAAGAAATCTGTTTCTTCCCTATCCAAGAGAGGTTTTAGTCTACCAAGTACCATTGTGCCTACATCATTGCCGCCTACGTCAACAAGGTATCTTGTTGATTTATCTCTTATTGGAGACTCAATTGCTGCAACCGCAGGAATATCTACACTGTCTCCTTCTAAGTTAGAAGATATGACATGAATCCCTGCTTTTTCTAGCTCATTTTTTTTCTCTCTGGAGCGAAAATATACATTTACAATATCCAAATCACCAAGGGTGACTTTGGGAGAAGTCTTACTTAATTCCATAGCATAATTTACACTAAATTCTGTTTTGCCACTGCCATAATGACCTGTAATTATGGTTACTCTTTTATCATCTTCTACCATAATTTTTACCTCCTGATTATACTATTATAGTGGAAATCATTTCTATATTTTTGTATGAATTGTACATTAGTACATTTTGACATATTCATTTTGCATAATAGAAAAAACAAATATTGTATTTATTTTTATACTTTTTTCTATATCTGTTTGTTTCTGTTTGTATTATAACTCAATTTGCACAATAATGCAATAATTTTTACAATATTTTTTTATTTTTTTAAAAAAAATACATAACAAGCTCTATCATATATGATAATTTATGTTTTATTTTAAGCACATCTTTGTATAATTTTGTATAAATTATGAATTTTTAAAGGAAAATAAAGTTGTGTTGTTTGACAAAATAATTTTTTATTTTATTTGCTACTATAACAGCGTTTGTTAATAAAAAAACAGCTATTTCATGGCTGGTATACACAATAAAATAGCTATTTTTCCTCTATTTTTATTATTGTTGTTTGACAACATTTGTATTTTTATGGTATGTCTATTTTCATAGTATATGCATTTTTTATAATGATAAATATGATATGATGCCTAAAATACAATCTAAATACTGGGATAAGATACAACATCATTCTACTATGCTATTTCTATCTTATTTATAATAAAACAAATTTTATATTTTTTAGATTTTATTACATTTTATAAGGTAATTTGATAAATAACAAACAAAAAAGGCAGAAGAAAACAGTATCGTTCGCTTCTGTCTTTTGCCCTTTTATAATGCTTATTTTTCTAATTCCTGCAAAATATCTACCAATTTCGCATACTGTTCAGCCTGCTCCTTTAGCTTTGGAAGAACTTTTCCTTGCAATTTCAGTTTTTGGTACAAAGCCATTTGAGAATCAACGACTTGTTTAGAAAAAGCAAGCATATTTCTAGCGTCCATCACAGGCGATTTTGTTGGTGTCATCTCCACCATCTCCACCATACACTGTGGATTTGTGCGCAGCTCGTCCAGCATAACAGGCAACAAGATAAAACCATAGTGAAAATCACGGTCTATTTGTCCTGTTTGTTTTAGCTCGTCAAGCAATTCCTCTCTTTGTGTCTCATCTAAATTAGAAACATCATATTGTTTTGCTGCCTCTTTTGTATTGGTACTTTTTCGTGTTTTTGTGCTTTGCTCCAACAAATCTGAAAAAGAACTACCTTTTAATGTAGTTTTGTTTTGCGCTGTGTAATTTGTATTCCCTTTTGAGACTTCCTTGACTAACATCATATTCTATTGCCCCTGTCCAAAACTTTTATTCACTTAACATTCTATCAATTACTGTAATGAGTTCCGCTCTTGTAATTTTGTCGTATGGACGGAAACCATTTTCATCGCCTAACATAATGCCAAGCTGATTTACAAGATAGGTATATTCAAACATACGTGCTACATTTTCTGCAACGCCACCTCCTGGCACAGCAAGTCCAATTTCATAGGCAGGGTCATTTGAAAAGGTCTGGCATTTCTACTGTAACATTGTCTTTTTCCTTTTTGATTTCTACCAATGTTTCTGCTACGTGCATACGGATTGCGCCAACCTCTGGCAAAAATCCAAATGTAACAGCACTATGTGCCTGATTTTCTACATAAGGCATATTATTCGGATAGCTCTCTGGCAAAGCATAAACAGGGATATATTTTGCACTACATTCTACATAAGGATAATACCATTTTGTACTATCCATATCCTTATATTCTGCAAGAGAGGTCTTTTCTGTCC
>CAMXTM010000123.1 GCA_947246775.1 uncultured Clostridium sp.
ACTTATCAGCACCAAACTGATTAAAAGCATTTTCATGGTCAAAGCCTTTTATAAAAACACCAATTTTTTCAAATAAAATATCAAGCGTATCCCCTGCGCCATTATCAATAGAGTATGCTTTTCTGAAAGGGTACTTTTTTACTACACGTAAATACTCTTTTTTTTGCGGTGTTATCATGATTTCTAATATTGCCATTGCTTTGAAATAGTGATACAACTCCTTTGGAGAAATATAATCAGGCTGAATTGCAACAACATTCAAAATACTTCCCCCTTTTAAAAAAACTCTTTTACGCCGCTGCCCCCTAAATAATGGAATTTTTTACTTTGGTATCGATTTTCTGCAATCATTTCTGCTTCAATTTCATCTCTTATTTTCCACCAGCTTTGTCCCCAGTTTGAAAAAATACTATCTTCTTCTGGTACTCTACTCAATATCCTTTGCACAGCAATATCTGGTGAAAGATATTCCAAAAACAATTTGACTCTTTCCTTATATTCTTCTACAGAGCATATCTCAAACAAATGATTTTGATACTGTTCTGCCATGACTGTCCCTTTTTCAATATACAAACTATGCAATTTTATAAAGTCGCTTCTCATAACAGAAACCATTTTTGCACTCTCTACAACATCTGTTCTATCGTCCCAAGGTAAATTTAACATAATATGGGTACACAAATGAAAATCATATTGTTTTACTAACATTGCAGCCTCAATATATTCCACCAGCGTATGCCCTCGATTGACCTTTTCCAAACTATGATAATTTGCCGTTTGTAGTCCTAATTCGATTGTTATTTCTATCTTATTTTTTTCAGAAATATCCTTTAACACTTCTAAATATTCTTTTCTAATACAATCTGGTCTTGTGGAAACAGCAATTTCTACAATATTCTCTTGCACAGCCTGCTCCATATTTTCCTTAAAATCTTTTACAGGCAAATAGGTATTCGTAAAACTTTGAAAATAAGCAATAAATTTCTTTGCTTTATATCGTTTGGCAATATAATCCATATTCTTTTTTAGCTGACCCTCAACACAAAAAGCGTCGGATTTTTGTTCCAATCCGGCGCCCTTTTCTCCGCAATAGGTACAACCATATTTGCCATTTTTACGATTAGGACAAGAAACATCAATATGCACAGGCAGTTTATATACTTTCTGTCCATAGTGTTCCTTTAAATAAGCAGCATATCGGTTATATACATATTGTTCCATACTTTTATGAAATCAGATAACTCTTAATTGCTTCTGGAATTGTATTTTTATCACGGCTAATTGTCATAATAAAATCAACATTTGCTTTACCTGATAGTCTTTCTAATTCATTGATAAAGGAAAATAAATCATCATCTGTCATGTATTCTACAATGTTATTTAAACCATCAATGTAAATTTTCTCAATATCTCCGTCTTGTGACAAGATACCACAGATAAATCCAAAGAATATTCTTTGGTCTTCCATTTTAAATCCTGTTGTATCTACAAAACGAATATTGTAGTGTAAGTCATACATATGTCTATTATCATCATCAATAAATACAATGTGTCCATCAGATAATTTACCTGCTTCATTCGCCATGTCAATCAAACGTTTTGTCTTACCTTCGCCTTTTTCACCTATCAAAATCTGTATCATCGCAATCTCCTCCTTTAATATGAGTTTTCTAAGACGTTATATAAATTGTTATAGCATTTTTTATTTGTTTATTTTTATATTTTTTATATATTGTTAAATATTCTATAAAAATTATAAAAACCTTTCTTTTTTTATGACTTTTTTTTAAAACGCCATAATTTGTACTTTATATACAATTTTTTATTAAAATAATTATATATATTCTACAAATTTATTCTTCTACATAAGAATGACTTAACATATAAAATTCTTCTTGACTATATTGATATCTTTTTTCCATCTTTTCAAACTGCTCATCAAATTGTTGTGCTTTTTTTCATCAACATTCATTATTTCACTATAATAATAAAACCATTTTTTATCCCCTAAAGTACCCTCTTTTATTTCTTTTACCATCATTGCTGTAGGATATTTCCCATTTTCGTCACAAACAAGATATTTTTTACAGCTCTTAAATCCACAACTTACATAATTACTTGGGCTACCAAATATTACAATGACATCATACCCCATTTCACTTGCTCGTTTAAATGAATACTCTAAAAGCATTTTTCCATATCCTTTTCTTTGATATTCTGGTAATATACAAACAGGTCCAAACGTTAATATCTCTTTTTGTTTTTTATTTTCATCTACTAATTTTGATTTTGTATACATAATATTTCCAATAATAGTATTATCTAATTCTATTACAAAATCTAACTCTGGTACAAAATCTCTATGATTTCTCATAATATGCACCAAATAGTGTTCTACACAGCCAGGAATATACAAGTTATAAAATGCTTTTCTTGTAATTTCTTCTACTTTACTATAATCAGATTCTTTTTCATTTCTTATTTGAATCATTTTTTTCACCTCTCTATCCTATTTTTAAAATATATTTCCTTATATACTATATCAAACATTCTTTTATTTCATACACTTTGTATCTATTTCATATCCCTGCTCTATGGCTTCTTCTTTACTATCAAAATAAATTCTATTTTTTTCTTGTGGCAAGTCAGTACAAGAAGAGCTATGTAATTTTTTACTATTTTTATTGCCTATAAAAATATCTTCTTCTGATTCTATTTGTGCAGCAGCTTTATCTATATTTTCTGTATTTAATCCATTTTCTGCCCACAATCCTCTTTTTTGTTCTGCTGCCTCTGACTCAAATGCCAAAAACAATCCAAACAAGGTATTATCAGGCGCATATTCATATGTATTCGCATAACCATCTAACAATACTTTCGCATTATACATTTTTTCTCTGATTTCTGTTTCGTCATTTACATTGTTAGGTTTTTCCAACCAAACATATCTTAATAGTCTATCATACTTATCTCTATCAGACACGTCCCTACTCAAATAAACTGTTTGTCCCTCTGAAAAAATACCTTTTGCATAATCACTTGCCTTTTGTCCATAAATTGTATTTTTAGATTCGTCAGGGTGTACACTCTCTGGTGTATCAATTCCTATCATTCTAATCGTATATTTTTCTCCCTCTAAATCTACCTTTATTGTATCACCATCTACTACTTTTACAACCTCTACTGTTTCAATATTATCATCATCTATATCAATAATATCAATATCTGTACCATCTATATTGATTTTTCTTGTATTAACATCATCTATATTGACATCGTCTATATTTGCGTCTTCTATTACTACACCTTCGCTATCTTCCTCTATGACTAAATCAGCACAGCCTGTCAAAAGTCCAAAGCAAAACAATACTCCAAATATTCCTTTTTTCCATTTCATAACCATTTGCTCCTTTTCTATACGAAAAAACGGTATACCAAAAAGTATACCGTCTTGCTTTTTTACTTTTTTATTATTTCAATGTTACTGTAGCGCCAACTTCAGAAAGTTTAGATTTAATTTCTTCAGCTTCTTCTTTAGAAACTTGTTCTTTCAATACCTTAGGAGCATTGTCTACAACTTCTTTTGCTTCTTTTAATCCAAGACCTGTTACTTCTCTAACAGCTTTGATTACTTTAATTTTTTCAGAACCAACTTCTGTTAATTCTACATCAAATTCTGTTTTTTCATCTGGTGCAGCACCTACTGGACCATTTGCTGCTACCATAACACCTGCTGATGCAGATACACCAAATTTTTCCTCTGCTGCTTTTACTAAATCGTTAAGTTCTAATACAGTCAATTCTTCTACTGCTGCAATAATTTCTTCACCTCCGTAATTTTTATACTATGTTTAAACAATCTTATTTTTTTCTTATTCTGCTGCTGCTTCTCCATCTTTTTCTGCAATCTGTTTGATAACACGTGCGAAAGAGGAAACTGGAGATTTGAAGCTGCCCAAAAGTTTGGAAAGCAATACTTCTCTTGATGGAATTTCTGCAATCGCTTTCATTCCTTCTGCATCATATGTGATACCCTCTACTACACCAGCTTTAAATTCTAATACTTTAATATCTTTTGCTGCCTTACTCAATATGCCTGCTGCTGCTGTGGCATCTTCGTAGCTAAAAGCAAAAGCACTTGGACCCTCTAAATAAGGTTCTAAACCCTCAAACTGTGTATCCTTAATCGCAAAACGTACCATTGTATTTTTATATACTTTATAGTCAACGCCAGCTTCTCTTAATTGTTTTCTAAGTCCTGTATCTTGTTCAACAGTCAAACCTCTTGCATCTACCATAACAACAGAAGAAGCTTTTTCTAACTTTTGTTTGATTTCATCTACAATAACCTTTTTTTGTTCTACCTTTGCCATTTCTTTACACCTCCTTAATCATTCTATAAAAGCAAATTACTTTTTTAGCAAAAAAAATCTCTTTGCACGCAGACAAAGAGAAGAATCATTCCTTTTTTCCTCGGCAGGATTTACGCTTTCGCACCTGCTGTCTACGGCAATATTTTTTTCAACTTTTTTAATGTATCACATTATTTTTTAAATGTCAACACTTTTTTCTATTTTTTTAAATTTTATGTTAATAAGACAAATGAAATACATTTCGTTATATTATACAATTTTTTCTATTTTATTACAAAAAATGTATGCAAAATTGATATTTTATACATTTTTTTGTATCCTTTTTTTCACAATATGATTTTATATCCACCAACAAACAACTCATTTATGCAATAAAATATTATTTTATGCATAAAAATCATAATTCGAAATATTGACAAAAAATAAAAAATACAGTAAATTGTATTTCATATTAATTTTAATACTACCATTTACAATGGTTTTGCTTACATATTCTTAATTATATATGTCGTTCCATTATTATAAAACTATTAAAAACATCAAAAACAAGCATAAAAGCATTTGAAAAAGGGGGTATAAAATGAAAGTAGAACAATTTGTTATGGCTTATGAAGTGGAACAAGACAAGCTTCGGGCAATTTTACCTGACAATTTTACATCTCTCAGACCCGTTTTACGAATTAATGCAGAAATTAGAGAGGATAGCACAATCTATATTGAACTAAACACTGCTGTTGAAGCATACGAAAAACGTGGCTGGCTCAATATCGGTCACTGGAACAACAAAAATTCTAAACTTACTTATCAAAAAGAAAACAATACAACCACTTTTACTACTCCATTTTTGACAATTAGTTTTACTACAGTTGGCATTGAAGGCAGTTGTCCCGCTGAAAAAGACAACGATGGTTGTTTCTTTCTTTCTAAAAATATAAAACTACGTCCGCCTGAACAAATATTTGTTATGAAAGAATTTTGCAACTGTGAATTTACATGGCAATTTTCCAAAACAGATGCAACAGGCGTCAGCACTGGGAAAACATTACCCGCATTTTCTACGGAACCAAAAAAACAATACCAAAAACAAACCTTTTCTGTCCAAAATGCCGCCGCTATCCCATGTGAACAAATATTAGGCTGCTATGTCGTATTATTCGACCGACAATAAAAATAAAAAAGAGAGAACTTTTCATATAAAAAAGCTCTCTCTTTTTTTATTCTTCTTCTGACTTTTTTACCTGAAAATGATATATAATAAAACTAATAATTAAAACGCTAGCAAGTCATAAAATACAAGGAGAAAAATAAATATGAAACAAAAAAATATTTTATCTGATAAAAAACTTATCTATTACTTTGAAGATGAATTGATAAAAAAGTGTAATATATCTAAATCTCGGTTTCATAAACTTAGAGGTAATCAATGGAAAAGTGTATACCAAACTATTACAGAAAAATTTGCAGATAAAACAAAAACATGGAAAAATGGTTTACATTGGGCTAATATAAATGGCTATAGTCCTAAAAGTATGAAAAATTTTTTAGGTTGTTATTCTGTTGATTATTCAACATGGTTTTACCAATTACCTCAAATAATACCAGAAGATAATATGATTTATTTTTTAATAGATAAGGGTAATGATTGGTATACAGGTGAAATATTTTGGATTTTTGAAAGCTATCTTCCAGAATTAATAAAAGTCCTTCATCTATTAAATAAAACCGCATTTTTAGATTTTGGCTTTTTAGATTATTACATTGTGTCTAAAAAATTTAAGTGGATAATCGGATTTAATCATCATGATGTAGTCTCCTTTGTTGGAGAAGGATTCAAACTGAATTGTTTTTAAACTTTATAAAATCAATATTTTTTAAAGAAATAAAATTTCTAAAAGAAATATGGATAAAGAACAGACTTGGTGGG
>CAMXTM010000124.1 GCA_947246775.1 uncultured Clostridium sp.
GATACTTTTTCAAATTCTGCATCATCTTCTATCACATCTAGTTGAATTTCTTCTCCATCTTCCTTATACTGATAAAGATAAACTTCTTCTCCATCTAATGGCAATAGTGCAATATATTCTTTTTCTTTTAAGCCCTCTACTTCAAAAACGCCTAATATACCACACTCTACTTCTGTATCATCATCTAATGTCAGTGTCATTGTCTCTAATTCCATTTCTTCATCGTGGTCATGTCCACAACCACAGCCACATTCTTTATCGCTCATGCTAGTTCCTCCTTCAAATTTTACTTGTTTATGGTTCTATAAAGTATACACGAAATCCCTGTTTTTTGCAACTATTGCCTAAAACCTTTCGAGCTTCCTTTTTTTGTATTTTTTATTTTAGCAAAAGTGCTTTTCTTTTTTGTATTTTTGCTTGCTTTTGTTGCATCTTATAACTTACCATATGCCTTTTGCTTTTGTTCTATTACAATATTCCATTTTTTTTCATATTTATGCAGCCATCTTTTTTCATAATTTGTTACGATAGAGATAACCTTGCCCTCTACACCATTTCTGCCTGTTCTTCCTGCCCTATGCAAATAATAAACGGGTTCTTCTGGAATATCCAAATTGATAATATGCGTAACGCCCTCTATATCTAATCCTCTTGCACCAATGTCTGACGAAACCAACACATTAACATTTCCTTGCCTAAACTTTTCTAAGGCATTTTGTCTTTCTGTTTTGTATGCCTTGCCATAAATACCATCTGCTTTGATGCCATGATAGCACAGTTTATCCACTGTTACAGCAATATTTTCCACATTGTTTAAAAATACAATTGCTTTTGCTGGTTTTTCTCCTGCAATGATTTTTCTTAACAGTATGAATTTTTCTCTCCTCTCTGACAAAATGTAGTAGTGAGAAATTAGTTTTGGCATCATACTATGTTTAATAGCAATTTCTATGACATTGCTTTTCATGATACTTTTTGCTTTTTGTATCGTTTCGCTGTCGATTGTGGCAGATAAGACCACAAGTTGCCTTTGTTTGAGCGTTGTCTTGATGACTGCTTTTACGGCATCGATATTCAAAGGGTCTAAAAGCCTATCTCCCTCGTCGAGTACAATTGTTTTTACAGTATGCGCTGCAATTTTTTTCTTTTGTATCAAGTCCAAAATGCGTCCTGCTGAACCCACTACAATATGTGGTTTTTGTTTTAATTTTTCTATTTGTCTCGTCATACTGGCGCTGCCTATAATTAGCGCACTTCTAATGTCAATTTCTGATTTTTCGCAAAGTAATTCTATTTGTTTTTGTACCTGTGCAGCAAGTTCATGTGTTGGCGTAAGTATAATAATCTGTGTTTTTCGCAATTCTAAATCTATTTTTTGGAACAATGGCAATAAATAGGCAAATGTCTTGCCTGAGCCTGTTTCAGAGCGTCCTATCACGTCCGCATCACTCAATATGGCTGGTATCACTTGCTGTTGTATCTGTGTGGGCTGAATAATGTTCAATTTTTGTAGTCCATTTTGCAGTTCTAGTGAAATACCAATATCTACAAATTTTTTTTCGTCCATAAAATTTTTTCCTTTCTTTTTGTATTATCAAATTATAGCCCTTTTTTCCATCAAAGGCAATACTATCTCTTTCATATGATTACAAAATTAATCCATTTTTTAACTTCTACAAAAAGAAAAAGCCCAAGCTCTCGCTTGGGCTAATCTCTTACTTAATTTTAATCACTTGTGTTCTAATTCTTGTTTCGTCTTTTCCAATTGTTACCTTTACTACAATCGTACCTGTTCTTTTTGCTACAAGCACATTTTTTGTAATCGTTGCTTCTGTGCCATCGTCTTTCACGATAGTCCATACAGCATTTTTGATACTCTTAGCAGCTAAATTTTCATCTGTTATGGTCTTGTCATCTGCATTGACTGCATATAACACAATGTCACTATTTGTAAGAGCATCGCCTTTTGCGATTATCATAATGCTTTTGTCTTCTTTTGGTGCTTGCTCGTCTGTTTGTTCTGTTTCGTCTGGCTCTTGTGGTTGTTCTAGCTCAACAGAAATTTCAGGTTCTTGTGGTTGCTCTGGTACAACAGGAGCTTCTGGCTCTGCTGGCTGTTCAAACTCAACAGGAGCTTCTGGCTCTTGTGGCTGTTCAGGTACAACAGGAACTTCTGGCTCTTGTGGTTGCTCTGGTACAACAGGAACTTCTGGTTCTTGTGGTTGCTCTGGTACAACAGGAACTTCTGGCTCTTGTGGTTGCACTGGCACAACAGGAACTTCAGGCTCTTGTGGTTGCTCAGGCACAACAGGAACTTCAGGCTCTTGTGGCTGTTCAAGCTCTACAGAAGGTTCAGATTCTTCTGGTTCTAATTCCTGTTCAGGTTCTCGAACGATTTCCTCTTTTTGAGCTGGTTCTTCTTTTTGAACTGGTTCTGGCTCTTGCACTGGCTCAACCACTGGTTGTGGTTCTACAAATAT
The DNA here is from genome assembly GCA_947246775.1 of uncultured Clostridium sp. GTDB lineage: Bacteria > Bacillota > Clostridia > Lachnospirales > Anaerotignaceae > Coprocola. Next base: position 2,481 of record CAMXTM010000124.1, read on the forward strand.
AATATCAAAGCTCTTTGTATACACTTCGCCGTCTGGCTGACCACCATTTACAATCGCCATCATTGTTACTGTTCCAGGTACGTCCATACGTACGGTATGACTGTCAGGGGTATCCGCTGAACCTACATCAATTACCCACTCAACATCAAATTGCTTGTTGCCTACAACCTCTACATTGGCTATGCTCAAATCAAAGTTTTTGCCTACCTCTGCACGCTGTGTTGGTAAGGTAATATTTTTTACATAGGACTGTGCTGGCTGCACTGGCTCAACCACTGTCGCTGGCGCTGCTGCACGTTTTGGTACTGCCTTTTGTACGACTGGCTGCTCGTCAACGGTTAGATTTGCCGCCATTGGCTCGTCACCCTGTGTAGTTGACGCTGGTGCCGCTGCTACCTTTACTGTTATTTCCATTGGGGCAACACCTGTAATATCTGATGTTGTTGTTGCTGTCAATTTAGCAGTACCTGCCGCTACTGGTGTCAATAGTTTACGTTCAGAACTCGATGAGTCTGGGTCTACAGTAAATATAGCTGTATTGTTACTTGTTAAGATTACTTTATCTGTACTACCAGCGGTTAAAAGCAAATGTGCGCTAACTTGTAGAGGTGTTCCCACTGTCAAATTAATTTCATCACCTGAATGTAATATCGTTGCTGTTGATGATGAATTAGGGTAATACCCTATAGTAATTGTTTCTGCTGTTGGTGCTATACAAATTCTTGCTCTTTGTGCAGAACCTGTAACTTTATTGCTTCCCGTACCTTTTACCACTTGTGCTTTTACAAATACTTTTTGTTCTGCTGATTGATTATTTGCTGTAATCGTTATTGTAGCGGTTTTTGTATCGGAACTTGGTACAATAGTTGCTAAATTATTTATTGAACCATCTTCATTTTCAAGCGACCACTCTATACTTTCGCCAGTTGGTAAAGTAGTTGGATTTAATACTGCTGTCGCTGTAAATACAGCGCCTTTTGGTGCCGCATCTGGACTTTGAGAAGTATTATTTTGCACTCCATCAACAATAGTTCCTGTTCCTACAATAGTAACATCTGTAATTTGTGTTGTTGGTTGCTGGCTTGTATCTGCTGCTACAGTAATTTTTGTTGCAGAAGATACAAAAGCCTCATTTGTTCCTTTTACTTTAGCCTGTATTGTCAGTTCTGTAGGTGTTGCTTTTTGAGATTTAATTTTTAATGTTGCAGAATTTGTTGTAGTAGTTTCTGGAATTTCTACTATAGTTGATTTTGTAGTACCTTCCATTACTTGCCACTGTACTTCTGTTTTACCTCTAACATAACCAATAACATCTGCTCCTACAGTAAACTCATCATCTACTTTTGCTGCGGTTGTCACTGCATTTGTACCAGTTTTTGCACTTACAACAACACCTGTTACTTTTCCTTTTATAGTAAATGTTCTAGTTTTGGCATTATCTGCTGTTTGCTCACCATCTACCCATGCTTTTACAGTAAGGTCTTTTTCTGTATCATCTGCTGCAACTGCTAATGTTACTTTATCACCTGTGGCTTCTTTTGTAATAGCGCCTGTAGTTGGTTTAAATCCTGTATTAGCATTGTCAGAGCCTTCTACAGACCATTTAATTGTTTTACCAGTTAAATTTGTACCTTCTGCTTCTGCTTCCATAGTAGTTCCAACTACAATTGGTACAGCACTTGTATCATTTGAGTTATTTGCTTTAATCTTAGTTACTGCTGCTGCTGTACTTGGTGTTCCTGTTCCTGCAATGGTAATCGTTGCTGTTTTCCCTGTTTCAGTACCTACTTTTGCAGTAATCGTAATTTCTTTATTGGTAGCGTCTGCTTTCAATACTTCAGCCGTTGCTGTTGTACTATTTGTAGCATCTACATCTATCTTAAGATATCCTTCTGGGGAAGATTCCCAAGTTACCTTATTTGTTCCCAATGTTCCATTAATATCCGCCAACAATGTAAATTTATCTTCTACTTTTGCACTATTTGCTGGTACATTATTTTCCCCTGTAACTGTAATTGATTTTACAGTTGCACTTGGTGTTGTTGGTGTACTTGGATTACTTGGGTTTGTTGGGTCAGATGGTGTTGTTGCGGTAGTAAAGGTAATAGTAAAGTTCTTTATATAAGCTGTACCGATTTCTTTACCATTATCAATTGTTGCAATCAATTTTACCTGTCCATCTCTTGTTGCAGTAATGGTTGTATCATTTGCAATACTTGCTCCTGCTGTATTTAAGCTAGAGTCAATACTCCATTTTACTGTTTTATAAGATGCAGTTGTTGGTGTAACAATTGGTGACAAGGTAATGGTACGCTGTGTTGTAGAGCTTGGAATACCTAATATATCCGTTACAGCAACAAAAGTTGATGTTTGCTCATCATTTACAATGCCACTATCTTTTATAATGTCTTTATCAGTTGAAATGTTTTTAACTGTTCCATTTCCTCTTAATACCACATCAGAGCGTGAGCTTATAGTATTGATATAACTACCAGAATCCATTCTAATGGTAACATCTCTATTGGCATTGATATTGATTTTATTGATTCTAGCTCTACTTGTCATTCTAACATCGCAATCTGCGCTGAGCTGCAAGTTAGATACTTCTGCATCAATAATCAAATCTTCATTTAATTTCCTATCAACAATGATATTACCTAATCTAATATCACTTTCTGCTCTGATAATCGTGTCGCCTCTTACTTTAATGTCGCCATCTACATCGGTATCATCTTCAAACTCCAATGCAACTGGCTCATCTCCATAACGGCTATCATCTGTATCTTTATCACTTATAATATCGCCTTGAATATCACAATCGCGGAAGATAACAGAGTTTTTCCCTCCGCCATAAATATACACATCGCCACGAACAGTAATATCATCTAATATAACTTCGCCGTCTTCTACATCTCTTGAAATTGTCAAGCGATTGTATACAATAGCATCTCTAAAGGTGACATCTTCTGCTTCTATTGTAACATTGCGGTATCTTTCTCCATCTGCATCATATTTTCTATCATCGCGGTCTATTGTCAAATCGTCATAACTAGAACCGCTACTAGAAGAAGAACTACCACTTTCTCCACTACTATAAGATGGCTTTTCACCACTTCCTCTTGTTGTCACATTGTCTGGCTTAATGCTGGAACGAATACCGCTAACGTAAGTTGTCATATCATTGATGTCGCCTCTACCATAAATGCGGATTCTTCCTCTTATGTTCATATCGTCTACTCTTGAACCACTTGTAAAAGTTACTTCGCCATCTCTTGCATTAGATGTTACTTCCAATGTAGAAACATCTGCATTTTTATACAGTTTTAAATTGGCATCGGTATCCATTTCCAAGTAGTTTACTGTAGCATCTACTGTCGCTTCTGTCAAACTATTGTCTTGTACATATACATTTTCATAGCCTGAACCCTCGATTTTGCCTTTTTCCAAAAATTGCAGGCTTCTCACTCTAGTCCTGCTGTCAGAATTAAAGGTAACACCACTTTTATCCATTTCTACATTTGCAAAATCACAAGACTGCGCCTTAATGGTACCGCCACCCTGTACTTTTACAGTGCCTCTTACTGTAACACTATTTAATGTGACATCTCTACTATTGAGGGAACTTGATATAATCAAGTCACCATCAATTGTTCTATTTCTTAATGACGCGTCTTCTAGTGTATAGTCAGAAGCAGAACTACTGGAACTACTAGAACTACTTGAGCTAGAATTTGAGCTGCTAGAACTAGAGTTATTAGAATTATTGTAATTTGGTGTTGTTGTAGAACTAGATG
>CAMXTM010000125.1 GCA_947246775.1 uncultured Clostridium sp.
GCAAAAATACGATTTTTTACAAGCGAAAACAAATATCTATCTTTTTATATTATTTTTTATACATTACAAAATCACAATGGTAAAAATGATGTCTCTGTTTATGCCAAAATTATGCCTGCAAATAAACACAAAAATGCAAACAAAGACAATATTACAAATTTATATCATCGTGACTATATAAAACAACAAGTGGATTTATTATTGCAAAACTATAATCCTGAACAGTCTGCTCTTATTTTAATTCACTTATCCAATTTAAAAAATATTTATGACACTATTGGCAAACCACTTGGAAATATGGTACTCAACGACATTGCAATAAGAATTAAAAATTATTTCCATCAAACAGACATCATTGCTCGTTACTCTTATGACAAAATTATAGTTTATATACCAAATATTATATCAGAAATAAACTTAAAACAACATTTAAACGACATAAAGGATATTTTTAATGTCACATATGGAAATAATCAAAATACTTACAAGCCCAATGTTTATGCTGGTATTTCTTTATATCCTCATGACGGAACTTCTTATCAATCTTTATTACGCTGTGCCAACAAAGCACTCCTTTATACTACAAAAACACAAAAAGATGATTTTTTGTTTTACAAAGATTACAAAAGCAAAAACTAATAAGTAAAAGCCCTATCTTATCAGACAGGGCTTTTACTATTAAAATACAACATTTAAAAGCATTTTGAATCTTTCTTGTCCATACACTGCATGAGGTACATCTTTTGGCATAACAATACTTTCTCCCTCATTTAATACAAATTCTTTTCCATCTATTGTTATTTTGCCAGTACCCTCCAACACAGTTACCAATGCATCACCGCCAGCAGCGTGTGTGCTGATTTCCTCTCCTTTTTCAAAAGCAAACAATGTCAAGCTAACTGCTTCATTTTGTACCAATGTTTTACTCACAATTTGCCCTTTCTGATATTCTACTTCCTCTTTTAATTTTACTACAACACCCTTTTCAATATTTTTTAGTTTTCCATTCATAATGGTATCGCTCACTTTCATTTTAAATAATCAATTACTTCTGCTAAATTACTACATTCAGCATAAATCTGTTCCATATACTGTTTTTCCGGTGCTACCAAATCTTTTACAAATATAACAGACATATTTGCTCTTTTTGCTGCAATAATGCCATTTTGAGAGTCTTCCAATATCAAACATCTTTCTAAAGGCAAATTTAATTTTTCCGCTGCCTTTATAAATATATCTGGAAATGGTTTTCCTCTCTCTATTTCATCACCACACACAGATAACTCAAAATATTTTAATATACCTGTTCTTTGCAATATCAAATTCATACTTTCTCTTGTACTACCTGTTGCTACTATATTTTTTATATTTTCTTTTTTTAAAAACTCCAAAAGCTCCCACAAGCCTTTTTTTACACCAATTTCCTGATTATGAAATATATCCTCTTTGACATCTAACACCATTTTTAAAAACAAATTATGGTCAAACTGTTTTCCATATGCATTTTCTAAAACATCTTTTGTTCTTGTATCTCCTAAACCAATCAGTTGCAATGTGATTTCTTCTTTTGCATCATATCCCATTTTTTGCAATATCTTTTTGACTTCTTTTTGCATCATATTTTCTGTATCTACCATTAAGCCGTCCATATCAAATATAACACCATCAAATTTTCTCATAGGTTCCCCCTCTTTTTTTATCCTCATTCAAATTTAGAATACTTTCCGCCCCAAACAATATCCTTATAATTTTGTGCATCTGTATCACCCTCTGTACTAATGCACAATATGACTGAATCTTTATCTAATTTTAACCTATTTTTTATATCTTCCCATTCTTTATACTGCAATATACTTGTCATACAGCCAAAAGCAGATGCGCCACTTTCTCCAGAAACAACTACTTCATCTCCTTTTACAGGCGCTGCTAATATTCTCATGCCATCTGCGGCAACATATTCATCGCAACGCAAAAAGGCATCTGCGTATTCTTTTAAAACATTCCAACCTATTGTACAAGGTTCTCCACAAGCCAATCCTGCCATAATGGTATGCATATCTCCCGTAACACAGTGCAATTTTCCATCATTTGCTTGTGCTGTCTGGAAAAGACAATCTGCCTTTTTTGGCTCTACAATCACAACAGTTGGCTTTTCTTCTCCTTTATATAGATTACAAAAAAATCCTGTAACCGCTCCTGACATACTACCAACCCCTGCTTGCAAAAAAATATGTGTTGGTTTTTTATCCATTTGCTCCATAATTTCATTTGCCATTGTTGTATATCCTTGCATAATCCATGTTGGTATATCTTCATATCCCTCCCATGCTGTATCTTGTACCATTACCCAGCCTTTTTCTACTGCCTTTTGGTTTGCTAATCTTACCGCATCATCATAATTCATATCCGTAATTTCAGCTTCTGCTCCCTCTGCACTAATATTTTGCAATCTCTCTTGGCTACTTCCTTTTGGCATATACACTACTGCTTTTTGTCCCAATTGTTTCGCTGTCCATGCAACACCTCTACCATGGTTACCATCTGTTGCTGTCACAAAAGTCATATTATCTATTTTTTTCTGTGCTGCAATTTTTTCTGCGGACAACTCTGTAATATCTTGTCCCATTTTTTGTGCTATATAATTTGCTATGGCATAACTTGCTCCTAATACCTTAAATGCATTTAATCCAAATCTTTTACTTTCATCTTTTATATAAATACTATCTACATTTAATTTTTTTGCTAAATTTTTTAAACTGACAAGTGGTGTTTTTTCATAAACAGAAAAACTTTTGTGAAATTGCATTGCTTTTTTCGATTGCTCAACGCTTAAAAAAGAAATATCTCCCTCTTTACTACTATTGTTTTGATTTAATACCATTTCTATAGACTGTTTTTTCATATTATCGCTTCCTTTCTATCTTTTGTTTTATTTTATAATATAACAATAAGCCCCAAAATCATAGGATAAGGGACTTATATTATTTCAATACAATTTAATCATAATATGGATTATTCTTCTCCATATCGTGCTTCTAATCTATAAATGGGCATACCTTTTTCAGAAAATTTTTGCTCATATTCCGTCATAATATTATTTTCCATATATTCGCTATGATGCAAGTCAAAACATATATTTGACAAATTCCATTTATCTGCACAAAACTCATTTAATGAAAATTCAAAAAGTCCTTTATTATCTGTTTTAAAAAATATTTCTCCCTTTTCTCCTAAAACATGACGGTAACTTTGTAAAAATTCTCTATAGGTCAATCTTCTTTTCATACATCTTTTTTTAGGCCATGGGTCACTAAAATTTAAATAAATTCTTTCTATCTCCCCTGTTTCAAACAAGTCTGACAGTTTTGCTGCACTATCACAAACCAATGCCAAATTTGGCAAATATTGTTCTATTTTTCTTGCAGCTATCGCAATCACTGTAGTTTGTCTTTCAATTCCTATAAAGTTAATATCTTGATAACGTTTTGCATTTTCTATTATAAATCTGCCTTTTCCACAACCAATTTCTACACAAATAGCATGATTATTTCCAAAATATTCTGCCCATTTCCCTTTATTCTCTGTCGCTTGTTTTACTACATTTTTATTTGTCTGTAGTTCTTCTTCTGCCCAAGGTTTATTTCTCATTCTCATAGTATGATAGTTGCCATTAAAAAAATAGCTCTCCTTTCGTTTTATATCATCATACTACAATAAAGCCTAATCTTCAACATCTAAAATTGTTATTTGATTTTTCTTAGCCAATATCCATAACAACCTGTTCTCATAACTTCTCTACCGCAAGGCTGAAATGTCTCAAATAATAAATGCTCTGCTTCTCTCCTTGCTTCAGGGTCATACTGTGCAGGTACACCAAGCATATATTCTTTTTCCCCTGTTTTCTGCAATATAAAATGTTTATATTTTCGATAAGCAAATATATAAAACAAATTTTTCATTACTTCAGTTGAATGAATAGGTAATACTGCTAGTTCCTCTAATGCGATGCTTTTCCAATTTTCTTGTTCAAAAGGTTTCATATCATCATTATTCTGCAATATGTACGCAATTTCCTTATTTTGTTCTACTACAACGGGTTCTGACTGTGTTTGCTCTTCTGTTTGTTGCATTTGCTCAACTACTTCTACTTTTTGCTGTTCTGCTTGTTCTGTTGCTTGCAATTCCATTTTTTCTGTTTCCTTTTGTTGTGTTTCTCTATTTGTTATGCTTTGTTTATCTTGTTTTGTTAATATTCCTTTTTCTTCCAGTTTTTCTAGTTCTTCTCTAAATCGAAAAAGCATATCTTTAAAATTTTTTTGAAATGGCGACTGCTCCGCTTTTGATTCTGCTGTAGTTTGTATTTTTTGCTCTTTTACAATATTTTCTGGTTGTTTAGGCTGTTCTGGTTCTCTTTCAACAACAGTATTTTGTTTTTTTACTACTTCTACTTTCTTTTTAGGTATTTCTGATAAAATTGCTTCTGCTGCCCTCAAATCTGGCTTTTGTTCTTGCTCCTCTTGAAATGACTTTTTCCAAGCTACTTTTTCATTAAAATATCCTACTAATGGTACAGTCAAACCATAGCCACCTTTTACGATAAAAGCAACTGTATGTAAATCTTCTATCTGAAAACAACTTTTCCCTATCTTGTCAGGGTCAAATTCCCACTTTAATTCTCCTTTGCCATATTGGTCTATTTCTACTACACCACAACAAATCCCTCTTATCGCACTACCCTTTCCGCCTATTACAAACGCCTCATATCTTCTGCCATCGGTCAGCTTTTTTAGCCCCTGCACAGAAATACTAAGTTTTCCTTTTTTATTTTTGAGTTCCATAATACAGCTACCCCAAGCAGACTGCTGTCCTAATGAAAAACCCCCTAGTTCCTGCTTCAGCATTATAAATACCTTATCATATCGTCTATTATACATATCATCATTCCTTCCCAAATAAGCCTACTTTACTATTATAAACTCTATGAAAGCAATGCCGAAAACAGAACTATTTTTTTATAAAACTATCTTTGTCTCTATCATTTTTTTGCTTTTTCAATTTCATTTGCTAAATTTCCAAATTGTTCTATTGATAGGGATTCTCCCCTTACTTTTTCATCTAATCCAATGGACTGTATGATATTGCTCAACTCCTCTTTTGAAATTCCTAACTTTCCTTGATTATAAATACTATTTAAAAGTGTTTTTCTTCTCTGCCCAAAGGCACACTTTACAATATGAAAAAATAATTGCTCATTCACTCCTTTTAAAATAGGTTCTTTCCTCAAATATAACGTAATCACTGCGGAAGATACCTTTGGTTTTGGCATAAAACAAGATGGTGGCACAACCATATCCATTTTTACATCGCAATAATACTGTACTGCAATAGACAGTGCGCCATAGTCTTTACTACCAAACTGCGCCTGCATTCTCTCAGCCACTTCTTTTTGCACCATAACCGTAATGCTTTCTACTTTTCTATGGTTTTCCAGCAAATCCATAATAATCGGTGTCGTAATATAATAAGGTAAATTTGCTACTACTTTAATATATTTTCCATTATTTTCTTTTTCAATTATCTCATCTATATCCGTTTTTAATATATCTTGATTTCTAATTTCTACATTATCATACTCTCCTACTGTTTGGCTCAATATTGGTATCAAATGTTTATCAATTTCTACAGCAATTACTTTTTTTGCGTTTTCTGCCAAAACTTGTGTTAAACTACCTATGCCTGGTCCTATTTCCAATACACAATCTTCTTTTGTAATGTCAGCGCTCTCTACAATATTTTCCAATATATTTCCATCAATCAAAAAATTTTGCCCAAAGTTCTTTTTAAAATAAAATCCATACTGTTCTATAATTTTTTTTGTGTTTGATGGTGTTGCAATTCTTTCCGCCATATCATCATTCCTTTTCTTTATTTTTAACACAAATTATACCTAAAACACCTATTTTTAGCAACAAAAAAGCCTTTTTTAAAATATTTCTAAAAGGCTTTTTTGGTCTTTATTTAGATAATACTTAAATCAATTTCTTGACTTCATCAATCGCTAAACCTGTTTTTTTAGATATGGTTTCTATATCTAATATATCAATCAAGTTTTTAGCAACTTGAAGTTTTCCTTCTTTTAAACCTTCTTCTTTCCCCTCACTTTTCCAGACTTCTATAGCAGTATCCATATCAAATTCTGTAAATAACATATTTAACACCTCAC
>CAMXTM010000126.1 GCA_947246775.1 uncultured Clostridium sp.
AAAAAAGTGCTTGAAAATGCTGTAGATACAATATTTTCAGCACTTTTTAAAATTTTTATTTTAATGATAACTTAGAATTTTGTCCTACAATTGTCCCTTTTCTAAAATTTAGTTTTTGTTCTAATGTTTCTGCTGCTGTTTTATCCGCTTCTGTCATTGCATGGACATATCTATTTGTAGTCACAATACTAGCGTGTCCTAAACGGCTAGATACCGTTTTAATATTAGTACCACTTGCAAGCAATAAAGTTGCTGACGTATGCCTTAGTGCATGGAACTTAATGTGTGGCATATTATTTCTTTCTAAGAAATTTTCAAACCAGCGAGAAATATTGTCTGAAGCTAAGAAATCACTATTTTTATCTAGGAATAACATATCATTTAAATTCTTTTGATAGCCTACCAATGTTTGTTCCGTTTGCCAAATTTTATATTGTCTTAACATTTGTATCATATAATCAGGAATCGCAATAACACGATTACTATTTTTCGTTTTGGGAAATTTGATATTTTTTTCTCCATTTACAGAATACAAACTTTTTGATATTTGAATTTGCTTTTTTTCCCATATAATATCGTCCCATTGCAAAGCAGCTAATTCTCCACGCCGACAACCTGTACACAATGCCAAATGAATCAGTATTTTCCACATAATCGGTTCTTTTTCTAAGTAGTCTAGCATAAGGGAAATTTCTTTTTCATCAAAAATATCAGTATGTGCAGGTAAAGTTTTAGGCAAATCCAAATTATCTACGCTAGAGGGATTATAGTCTAAAAATTTCATTCTACAAGCAAATTTAAAAATAGATTGCACCACCTTATAATAGTTTCTTATCGTAGAAGGATTTAATGGTTTATTCTGGTTTGTTTTATGTTCTGTAAGAGCATAAATAAACTTTTGCAGATGAAGCGGTGTAATATCGGACAATTTCAAATGTCCCAATGCAGGCACAATATAAGTGTTTATTATATTTTGATAAACATGATAACTAGTAGGAGAAAGTGTTTTTTTCTGCATCTCCAAATAAATGTCACAAAATTCATGCATTTTTATTTTTTTATTGCTTTTCACAATACCTTTTTTTACATTTTCCTCAAAATGTACTACTACTCTATTGAGTTCCTTTTCAATTTGACGTGGTGTCATATTTTCATCGGGCTTCCAAGTCATGGATTCTACTATCTTTTTGCTATAAATATCTGTACCACAAGATACCCGTATTTGATAAGAGTTTCCTCTTTGTCGAATGGTAGCCATATTATATCAATCCTTTCATGTTTTTTAGTGAGTCTATTTAATGTTTAAAAAATTACATCACAAATCAAAAAAAACTTGAAATTGTAGAACGACTTTGGTATAATAATAGCGAGGATACCCCAATTATATTAATTCGTTCATTTGAATGAACCCTTGCAAAGAAAGCCTTTGATGTTTGAGAGCAGAAGGGCTTTCTTTATTTTTTTAAGATTCACTATAATAACGAATTGTATCATAGTGTACTAAATTTTTATAATACAATCCCATTGTGCGTTTTGCATTATAAAGGGCAGTACGAACATAGGCTATCATATTTCCTATTTTTGAATCATTTTCACTCAAACAGTCATACACATATTGAATGTCACACATATTTAATTTTGAGTACACACTTTTTACCACTTCTGTAGAACGTTCTTCCCCTGCAATACGAATTGTCTTTTTATTGCTTGTCATAACATCTGTTATAATTTCCACAATATTATCAATATCAGCTTTGTTGTAGCAATAGTCTTGTATTAAATAATCATAATCAATATTATTTTTAATAAAATTACGTGTGTTATCTGTTTCATCTATATCCATCACATCTATCTCTTTATTAGATTGATAAGATGGATAAGAATAATATATACTAGAATTAATCTTACTAAAATTAATATTACTTAACTGCAAATTTTGCAGGTGACAGCAGCAATTTTTACAGGTATCAACATTATTTTTTGCAGGTGGTTGTGTAGATGTAGGTGCAGCTGTAACAGGTTCTTCTTTTTGTCCTGCCATATCCATTCTTGCCATTAAATAAGCCTTTCTTGCTTTTCGATATTCTTCGTCATTTGTATAATCAGAAGGTTCTGGTTTTTTAGGCATAGTAGGTTTAGGTTCTTCTGTTCCTGCTACTGGAGCTGCATCAACAGGAACATCTTTTTCAGGTTTCTCTTTTGGTTGTTCTTTTTCAGGAAGTGTTTTTTGTTTATCATCTGTATTATGGATAAGTTTTACATAAATTAAATAAGGCTGACCTATTTTTGTGCGATGCCTTTCAATTAAACCAAATGTATCTAACTCTTTTAATAGTTTTAATGCAGTGCGTTCACTACACTGCAAAGAATCCATAACTTGGCTAGCAGTATAAATAATATAAACCTTTTGGTTGTCATCAAGCCAATTATTTTTATTAGAAAGGTTTGCACGTTCCAGCATGAGGGCATAAAGCGCCTTTGCTTCTACAGAAAGTGTTTTAAAATCATCGGAAAATAGCTTGTTAAAGCTGAAATAATAGTTTTGTGTTGGGTTGCTGTAATAATAATCAAAATTTGTCATAAAAAAAACCTCCTTATTTTTTCAAAAAACTATAGAAAAATAAGAGGTACTATGTTATAATTGCCTTGTAACTGGGGTGTTATAACTATAGCACTCACTTATTAATGTCCCTTGTGCTACCAACACAGGGGCATTTTTTTATTTACTTTTTATTGTTGAAATAAAAATTTTATTTGTTCATCTACTCCTGAAACTTTTTGTCGACTAGAGCCAATAATATGCATATTATATTCATCAAATTGTGTAGAATATGAAACTTCAGCATTAGAAGATGCTTGAATATAACTTACAGTCATTATTACTTCAAAACCATCTTCTGGAATAAATCCAATATATACACTGTTATTATTCTCATCATAAAATTTTATTTTACCTAATATTTCATCTGTAGGTTCTGTTACTTCCACTCTATAAGAACAATTTTCAGCAAAAGTTTTAACACCTTCAAAAATGCTTGATTTCTCTTTTCTAACATAAGGTAAATATACATTTTCAAATAATTCTGTCATTTGAATTTCTGATTCAGGCTCAACTTCTGGTGTTGGTTCTGACTCTGGAATTTCTACTGGTTCTGTTACTGATTCAGATGTTTGTGTTGATTCAGAATTTTCTTCAGGTTCTGAAACTTTTGTAGGTTCAGGCGTTTCTAGTGGTTTATTTTCTTCTGAGTGATTGATATTTTCTATTGGTTCATTCGCTTCTGTTGATATATCAACATCTACTTCATTTGGTGTATTCCCAAAAATAGCCCCTACAAAAATAAAAGCAAAAACAACAGTTGCTATTACTTTTATTGGTTTACGCCAGTGTCCACATTTCCATAGTAGAAAGACACCTACAGGAAAGATGAACAATAATAATAAAAATATTACCCACCCTTTTTCATACCATTTCATTGCATTAACATCTCCTTTGATAAAATAATTACTAGATTTCGCCATAATTAGACAAAAACTCTAAAATTATCATATCACGTTTGATAATAAAATACAATGATTCCCATGATTTATATTGCTTTATTTTTATTTGTGGTGTCCTCTATGTCTTCGGTAGTATTCAAGAGAGTAGAGGTTGTTTTCTTCGCAAAACTCGAGATGCTTTTTATATATGACTCTTCCGCTTCTTTTTCACTTTTTTTTGTGCTTGTAGATTTTTTGCTTTCAGATTCTTCTTTTGTAGATTCCATTTTATGTTGTGTTTCAAGTAGTTCTTTACCTGTTTTTAATAAATACTCTTGAAGCATTGGTGATAATCCATCAAAAATATAAAGAAACTCATTTTGTTTTTTTACTTTATCAGATGATTTTTCTGCTTTAACAATAAAAGATTCTTCTATTTCATCTAAAGAATTAATAAAAGCAAGAACAGCCTTTACTTGTTCAATATTCATTTTCTCTAGTTGAGCAAGAGCTTTTTGATGAATTTCAGATAAAGCCTTATTTTTACTAATTTGTTTTATTTTTGGTTCTGTACCATTTAGTATCCAATCAGCATTATAACCATATTTTTCTTCAATCAAAGAAGCAAGTGATTGAGATAAACGAATTTTTGGGTCTTTAAGCAATTTAGAAACATAACTTTCAGTTATGCTAACTTCAAAAGCAAATTGCCTTTGCTTCAAGTTATTTTCTTGTAATACGGTTCTTATTCTATCACATTGATTCATAATATCATCTCCTATGGTGTATATAATATCAAAACAAGTTAAATAAGTCAAGAAAAAAAGTCTTGACAATATGAATCATTTAATTTATACTTGAATTATCAATTAAATATTGAATAAGTTAATAATAAAAGAGGTGATACTGTGAAAATATCAAGTAATGAAGAATTAGTGCAAAGAGTTATTCAGAAAATTGTTGATATGCCTGCAGAAAAAGTAGCAAAAGTGTTGATTTTTATGGCAGGTATGGATGCAGAAAAAGCTATTAATCCAATAGAAGAAAAAAAAGAAGTAGTATTACAAACCTAAAGAGTTGCATTGGTAATTCAAGTAATAGTGTCCAAGCGGTGCAGTACTATATTCTAAAGAAAGGAAGTGAGAAAAGGTACATGTTTAAGAAAATTAAAAAAAGTTACCGAAAGCAAAAAAGGAAATCTTTTTGGGTAGCAACTGATTCAGAAAGTGAAATTGTTACTATTTCTAAAGGACGAAAAGCAATTCATCTTGATTCTGTAGAAGTAGAAATATTAAAAGGGGCATTGAATCATCAAGAGCAATCAATAGAGGATACTCAAGCAACAGTATACGAAATATAATTATGAAAAAGGGATTGATAAAAAAATGAAATGCAACAATAGGCTAAAAAGCACAATCAATAACATAGCAGAAAACTATGCTATGTTGGTAGAGGAGCGAATTGATGCAACTGAAAAATTAACAGGAAAAGACCTAAAAGATATTCATAATGGTATTCAAACACTAAAGTCTATTATGGTAATAGTAGAAAGTTGTACTCATATAGACCGAGAGTATTTTTGCAATTATTGTAATAATGATAATTGTATCTACTCCTATCATCATGCTAGCAATAAGAATGATACTGACGATTATGATGACGAATATCAAGTTGATGATGATAATGCCATTGATGATGTACCATTTTAAAAAATATCCAATTTTAAAGTAATTATGTCCAAGCGGTGCAGTACAAAAACATCTATTATAAAACAAGAAAGTAAGTAGAGCGACTTTCTAAGAAAAGAGGGATTGCTATGCAAAGTATTCGCATAGAGTTCATAGCTAAAAATAGTATCAATATTTATATTGATGATGAAAAATTGGCAGATGTAACAGGCATTTCATTAGAAATGCGAGTAGGAGAAAATGAAAAATATTGTATTGAAAAGAACATTTTAAAACAGCAAAAACGAATAGAAAATAGACAAGAGTATCGTGTCGAGAATTGGCGTACAATTCCAAAGGCAATACAAGAGTTAAAAGAGGAAGACCCTAAAACAGATATTACAGGTTGTAATATTAGAAAATTAGTAGAAGAAAGAAAAATACCATTTACCAAAGATGGCAGAACTACAAAAATTGAATTAAACGCATTAAAAGAATATTATAGAAATAGTTATAAAATGGAAGCAATCGAAGTAGTAAAGCCAAAAATAAAGCCTATCTTTTAAAGAGGTGGAGCAGTGGAAGAATATAAGCGCAAGTGCATCAAAAAAGGTCTAAAAGTAGGAACAAAAATTAAATATAGCAGGATAAAGTATGCAGGGCATCGCAAGCCATATGTGATTGTAACAAAAGGTGTTGTAACTGGATTATATTCATATATTTTTACAGTTGAAATGGAAGCAAATAAACATACAGTAGAGGGCTACAAAAACACAATAAGGACAAGTTTTTTATATGCTCAAGTAATCAATGGTGAGGTGGAATTGTGGAATTAAAGCAAGCAATTATACTGTTTTTTATTGGAATAGCAATCATAGCATTTGCTGTATTTGCAATAGTCATTGCAATCAATTTAGCAGAATTTGTAATAGCTGTTCTTTCTGGAATTGCTTTTATTGTAGCAGTAATTATTGGAATGATTATCGTTACTGTAGGTAGTCTATTCTCTTTGATAGTGCTAGGAATAACAAAATGGATAGTTTGCTGTAAAAATA
>CAMXTM010000127.1 GCA_947246775.1 uncultured Clostridium sp.
ATCTTGTTTTACGGCAGCTAGACAAATTTCAGGTGTTTGCTCTAATACATATTCTAAAGCTCCTCCATCATTTTTTACCGCAGCTAGACAAATTTCAGGTGTTTGCTTTTTTACATGTTTCAGTGCATATCCATTTTGTTTTACTGCTGCTAAGCAAATCTCAGATGTCTGCTTTTTTATATACATTAACGAACACCCAATTAATTTCACAGCAAATAAACATAATCCCCTTGTTTGTTTTTCAACAAATCGTATAGCTAAAGGTGAATCTTTTATGGCAGCCAAACATATTTCAGGTGTTTGCTTTTTTACATATTGTATCATGTCTCCATCTTTTTTTACTGCTTTTAATGCTTCTTTACCTTTTAATTCTCTCATTTGATTATTCCTCTATTCTAATATATAATTTACCAATACTTGAATTTTTCTTTTTTTCTTTCTTCTGCGTCATATATCCACATTTCTGGCATTTTTTGAGTACTAGGAACATAAACAGAAGATAATATTTTGTTATTTGTGTATTTTTTATCATGTTTACCATGCAAATAATCCCAGATATCACCATCTATTAATATATTTTGATAATTCCATTGATAACATAACTGTTGCCAATTTGTACAATTAGCAATATCGTTATGACTGCATAATATTTTTTTAATGTCATATAGTTCTTTATCACTTGGAATCCAAATATCTTTATTAAATGGGTCAGGATGATATTCCATTTTATTATCTTTGATGTGAAGTTGCATAACTTTTGTTGATAGTCCAATGTCATGATGGTTATATATTCTGAAATATGCAACAAGTAAAGGTTCGTCTACTGCAATATTTATATTAATATTGTTCTGAAGAACAATATTAGTTAGATTATCACAATAATATTTATATTGCTCTTCATCAAGAGTTTCAAAAAATTGATGTAATTTTTCTAAATCTTCATCTGTACGTATCATGATATACTCCTTTTTTTATTATTTTCTTATAGTTTTATAATATAATTACAAAAAATACAAGCCATATCTAAAATAGCTTGTATCTAAATCATATCGTTTTTATTTAACATCACTTTTAAGCATTTATTTTACGCTTCTAAATTACAAGAATACCATCAAAGATATTTTTATAAAGTTGTTTTCTAATATTCAATCATACTTTTGAATAATTACTAAATTAAGTCAATTCTTGTCCAAATGTTCTAATAGCACCTTCTGCAATCATTTTAGTAGAAGCAAAATCAAATGCTCCACCAACAATACCTCCAGCTAAAGGAATTGTTTTACTCATGTTGATTACACCTGTTTGTCCTGCTTTTGTAATAAAACGAAATCCAATTAGCTGATTGATTTTTCTTAAGGAATGTCCAGAAATTTTTTGAATTGCATTTTTGGTTATTTTCGTTCCAAACTTTATACCAGCTTCTTTTACAATGTCTGTAACTGCTTGTCCTGTTAAGCAAATAAATGAAATTGTTTTTACCTTATCAGAATGAATATCAAAACCATAAATATAGGCAATTGCCATAATCATTCTTAACTGAATATACCATGTTATTCCTAGGTCAGCCGTAACAGCTAAAGGAATTGTCAAAATCCCCCCTAACCCTGTTATAAAACCTGTAGTAGCACATTTCATAGTTTGATTTTTGATTAATTCCTTACAAGCTTTTTGAGGATTATTTGGATATTTTGTTAGAACCTCTTCTGCCATTTTTTGTATTGTATCATTTTTATTTGTTCCAGATAAAGATTTACTATATAACCAGTCAAGAGTGGCAACCATTTTAGAGGACTGTGTAGCTACACTGTCTGTTTTTTTTATAAATAGATTCAATTTATCACTTCCCTGTTTTATTAGAAATTAGATTTTTTTCATTCTCTAAATAATCCTCTAATGTTTCTTTTACTTTATAAGTAGCTTTTATTACATCTCTTGTTTTTACAAATTCTTTATACCCTTCTATTGCAGCTTTTGTACCTACTAAAAATCTTTCTGCAAATTTACTCATAATTTATTCCTCCATATCAATATAAACCTCTTCTGATAATGGTAATTTTTCTGAATGGTATATAGTATTTGCAATAGAAATCACTTTAGGATTATTTTCTAATCCATTACCTACAATAGAGCCAATCTTTTTTCCTCCAATTGTACCAACTGCAAAAGCTGCTGCACCAACAGTAGCAGCTGGAATGAGAGCAAAAGCAGTTCCTGTCATAAGTACTGCACCTCCTAGCGCTCCTACACTACTACAAACTATTTTTACTTTATTCATAGAATTCACCCTTTCTTGTTTTATGTTTTTTTTGACTATTGTTAGAATTATCAAAAAATCTATTGATTTTTCGATAATAACTTATTTTTTAGTAATTTTTTTAACAATTATTTTTTTAGCTTCTCTGATTATAATTTTTTTAATTATATTTTTGAGTGGAGATGGTGGTAATGATATGATTTGTTCTTTCATAGAAATCCTCCTTAACAATTAAAAATTTTTTCTGTTTCTTATATTTCCATTTATTGTTAGTTTTTAAGACAAGAGTTATAATTGCCTTTTACTTATCTGTAGTATTACGAATTGATGATCTTTTATATTTGTGAGCCTATATCTAAGTAATTGCTTCCAAATTCAAAATTTCCCCAATACATAATACCTGTTGTATCATCTACAAGTACCCACATAGTATATAAACCATCGCTGCCGTCTGTCATAGGCAAGCGGAGACGAAAAGCATAGAATATATCTGCTCCTGCTCCAGTATTATATTCTGGCATATAGGTAACTGCTGTATTAGAAAGCTGAAAATGATTTTCTACCATTTTTTGGGCTTGTTCTGGTGTCAATATTTCATCATAAATATAACCAATGTAAATTTTGCCATCTTTATATGTTACACGTTCGTCAAGATACATCCAATCCATAATTTTTCTTAATGGGACATAAGTTGTTCCTTGATATAAAAATGTTTCTATATCAGTATCTTCTCCATTAATAACAACTTTTACTTTGTCAGCAGTTACTTGTATTGTTTTCGTTGCATATTCAGCAAAGGCAGTTATTGGTTGTGCCAATAAAACGGTTAATAAAACACCAGAAAGAAATCCTTTCCATGGTAAGCTATATTTTTTCATAGTATTCACCCCACATCATCTAAAATTGTATATTTTAATAACTTCATATCAGAGCCATTTTTAGTAAAAGTTGCTTCAATATTGTACTCATAATCAATAAAACTATCATATCCACCTCTATAATAGATATCTGTATAAGCACCTTCATTAAGTTCTACTCCTGAAGACAATACACAAACAATACCTTGTACTGTATAACTGCCATCTGCATTTTGATATGCAATATAAGGAATATTAGTAACAGCTTGAATTTGTATATTTAAATTATCAGGATTTGTATAGTACTTTCCGTCTTTATAATAAAAATAGTTAGATGATTGCTCTGGAATATCAATACCAAGATAACGTTTTAAAGTTTCATGAATGTGATTTGCACTAATATAAACGCCAAAGTCGTCATATTGTATATAGCTTTTATTATTTAAAATATGGTGTATTCCAGCAAAATTAATAAGGTTTTCTGGAGCATATTGCGTTGAAGAATAATCATAAAAATTTGCTTCACTAAAATTGCTTAAAAACAGATTAATTTCTTTTACTTCTTCTTCAGTAAAAGAAACTTGTTTCCTTTCTGAAATATTGGTGAAATTTGGGATATTGTCTCCAATGTATGCTGTATCATTGTGATAAGCTACTTGATAACCTAAATGTTCTGATACATCTCTTAAAGGAATATAAGTTGTACCATTGTAAAGCATAGTATGAATATCAGTAGGTTGTTGATGTACAATAACATCAATACTATCCATTACAACTTGTATTGTTTTGGTATAAGCTCCAAAAACAATATTAGGCTGTAGCATAATAGAAGTTAGTAAAATTCCAAACAGGAATCCTTTTTTTTGGCTAATATATTTTTTCATGACTATCTCCTCTCTATTATTTCTTCATCTGTTCCTGTAGTGCTTGCTGTAAAAGCTTAATCATTTTTTCTTGATTATTTAATGCTTCTAATTGTCCATTTCTAATCAAAGTTTCTAAAACCGTAATATAAGCATTTCCTATAGCAACTGTTAATGTAGCAGCAGTTGCTCCAGATATAGCTCCTCCTATCATTGTCCCTGCTACTGGTAGTAATTTCAATAGATTACTAACTAATGTTTTTCCAGCAATACTTGCAGCACTAGTGCCTATAATACTGGAAATAGTAGCAGTAATAATAGATTTTTTCATAGGAAGTCCAAAAATATAAGTAATCTTTGTAATCATAACTACTTGTTCGCCAACTAATATAGGCATATCAGAAAATGGAATGGGACTAGCTCCAGTACCAAAAGCGGTAGCTGCAAAATGTTTCACAGTCTTTTTTGCCATATCCACTTTTATATCAAGATTTACTTTTTGTGCATTTATAAAAGAAGCTTTTTGTGCTTCGGGTAGGACTTTTGACGTAATTTCTACAAGTTTGTTCAAACCATGAGTAGGAACTGTATAATTGTCAGCTATTTTATAGCTTTCAGCTAATAGTGGAACAGTTTCAGTTACATTTAAATTCAATTTATTAATTTCTCTTAAAAATTCTTCTTGTTTTGGTAAAGAAAAACATTGTGTTAATACTAATACGATAGATACATTATGAGAATTATTTTTATCTAATAGTGTATTAATCCATTCTATTTCAGATTTTTCAATACGACTACTTGCACAATTTACACAGTACCAAATCATATGTATAAACTCATTTTCATTTCCTGCTATCAACTTTTTGTGTATCAAATCATTGATTTCTTTTTTAATGCTGTCTTGTACACTTTCTTCTAATTCTAAACCTTTTGTATCATATATTTTGATTGGAATTCCTTTTTTTGACAATAAATTCATATTTTGCGTAACAGGAGCACCAACACCTACAGCTGCTAATTGTTCTCCGAAAATAGCATTGATAAGTGTACTTTTACCAACACCCGTTTTACCAGCAATAATAATATTAGCACTTTGATTTTTCATGTTCTCAAATTCTCCTTGCACTTTTTTCATAATTTCTACAGTCATGTCTTGTACATTAATAGAGTCATTTGCCATTTGTTTTGTATTCATTTCTGTTTCCCCCTCATTACATATCTTTAAAGTAGTAATTTGACCAGATTTTGTAAAGAAGTATAAAAAATAAAGGATATCCTATTAAGATTGCTACTTTTTTTGTATTTTTATTTTTTTTCATCATATCGTATCACTCTCCCTAAATTTTATATATTTATCATATCATCAACAAAGTAAAATAGCAATAAAAAATGACATAAATAAGTTCAAAAGAACTTAATACTTTCTTTTTCTGCATATTTTTCGATGTTAATTTAAATTAGAGGTGACTTAAATATGTCTGTAGATTATAAAATAATTGGAAAAAGAATTAAAAGCAGTAGAAAACAATTAAAAATGACACAAGAAGAATTAGCAGAAAAATTAGATATATCTTCTAGTTTTGAAAGTAGAATGGAAAGAGGAGCTACAAAAATTAGTTTGGAAATGATTTCAAGAATTGCAACTATATTAGAGGTTCCTATTACCTATTTTGTAGCTGGAACAGTAGAACAATCAGAAAATTTCTTGTTAGAAGAATTAGGTGATATTGTAAAAGAATTTGATTTAAAAGATAAAAAACTATTACTAGAAATTGCAAAATTGATTCAAAATTACAAGTAATAAAAGTTATAGTGTATTTTAAAGCCTTAGAAAATAATATTTCTAGGGCTTTTATTTTTGTATTTTATCTTTTTTATTATGGCTTAAAAATCATAAAGTCTCAGATTTCATTGACATATTATATCTATGTAATACAATAAATCACTATCAAAAACAGTAAAAAGGAGGAAACCCATATGAAAGCGAAAATTTCTAAAGAAACACTAGAAAAAATTATTCTTGTAACAACTATTTTAGGAAAGGTAATACAAGAGCATATCAATGTCAAAGAAAACAAAAAAGAGGAGGAAAAATAGTATGAGAGAAGTATTTTATTGCAGTCATTGTGGAGAAGAATTTGAGGAAGAAGATATTTATTTTATGGGAGAGGAAATCTATTGTTTAGATTGTTTAGAAGAATTAACCGTTATCTGTGAAGAGT
>CAMXTM010000128.1 GCA_947246775.1 uncultured Clostridium sp.
AGAAGAATTAAAACAACAAGCGGCTAAAAAAATGAACCCAGTGCAAAAATTGTTAAAAACACTCGCTGATGTATTCGTTCCAATCTTGCCAGCACTGGTTGCTTCTGGTTTGTTGATGGGTATTAACAATATTTTGACAGCACAAGGTATGTTTGTAGCGGATAAATCCCTTGTAGAAGCATTCCCTGCAATCAAAGACTTTGCAGAAATGGTGAACTTATTTTCAAACGCTGGCTTTACCTTTTTGCCAGTGCTGATTGGTTTTTCTGCTGCTAAGATATTTGGTGCAACACCAATCCTTGGTGCAGTTATTGGTGCAATTATGATTCACCCTGATTTGATGAATGGTTATAGCTATGGTCAAGCCTTGTTAGATGGTACTGTACCATATTGGCATATGTTTGGCTTCTCTATCGCAAAAGTAGGTTATCAGGGAACTGTTTTACCTGTTATCGCATCTTCTTTTTGTCTAGCATTTATTGAAAAAAGATTGCGCAAAGTTGTTCCTGCAATGTTAGATAATATTGTTACTCCACTTTTATCCGTTTTGCTTGCGGGAGCATTGACTTTCTTATTTATTGGTCCTGTTATGAGAGGTGTCGGTGACGCCATGACAAACGCTGTTATGTGGTTATTCTTTGACTTGGGCGCTGTTGGTGGTTTGATTTATGGTGTTACATATCCATTATTGGTTATCACTGGTATGCACCACAGTTTAGTAACGGCTGAGACACAAATTCTTGCCAATATTGGAACATTAGGTGGTTCTCCTACCTTTGCCGTTGTTGCTGCTGCAAACTGCGCACAAGGTGCGGCTGCATTGGCTGTTATGTTTAAAATGAAACATGATGCAAAAATGAAAAGTTTAGCTTCTGCTTCTGGTATCTCTGCCTTTTTAGGCATTACAGAACCTGCAATCTTTGGTGTTAACTTAAAATTAAGATATCCTTTTTATGGCTCATTGATTGGTGGCGGTATTGGCGCAGCCTATGCAACACTGATGGGAGTATTATCCGTTTCACAAGGACCTTGTGGTATTATTGGTGTTATTTGTATTCGTCCAGATTGTATGTTCCAGTTTGTGGTTGCAATGATTGTTGCTACAATCGCTTCTTTTATCGCTACAACAATATTAGGTGGTATATTAGGCAAAAAAGAAGAGAAAAAAGAACCTGCACAAAAAGCAAGTCCAGTTGTAGAACAAAAAGCGACTCCAGAACAAAGCGAAAGCTTGGAAAATGTAGAAAAGGTACTTTATGCTCCTATACAGGGAAATGCAATTGCAAGAGAAAATATTCCTGATGCAACCTTTGCTTCTGGTATGCTAGGTGATGGTATTGGTGTTGAGCCAGAAGTAGGAGAAGTTGTATCCCCTTGTGATGGTGAAATTACTTCTTTAGCAGAAACACTTCATGCGATTGGTATTACTGGAGCAGGTGGAATGGAAGTTTTAATCCATGTGGGCATTGATACTGTAAAAATGAATGGTGATGGTTTTAAACCTTTTGTAAAAGAGGGCGAAAGAGTCAAAGCTGGACAAAAATTATTAGCATTTGATATGGAAAAAATTAAGGCTGCTGGATATAGCACAACTTCTGCTGTATTATTAACCAATAGTAGCGATTATCCTAATTATAAAATACTAAAGACAGGCGCAACCAAACCAATGGAAAAAATACTTTCTATAGAATAATCGAATAAAGTAATCAAATGATTTGTACACAGGTTTGATGAAATTATGTTAAAATAGGCATAGCAAAAGAAATGATTTTTGTTATGTCTATTTTGTTTTGTTGCAATAAGTGATATTTTTATGGCTTAGAATTTTAAATTTTTTGTTTTAAATCGTAATAAAAATAAAAAATAATGTTGCAATATAGCAATAAGATGACGGCAAAAATTTTTTCAAATTTGCCGTCGTAAATACCGTTTTTGCCGTCAGTAAATGCAATAAAACTATTTTTTGTAATAGTCAATGACGGCATTTACGGCAAAATGACGGCAAAAAAATTTCAATTTTGCCGTCACCTCAAAGTCTTGATTTTACTGGATTTTCTAAGGGTATGACGGCAAAACGGCAAAAATTTTTATAAACTCAGAAGTATTTGAAAAAGACTATAAATAGCCTAAAAAGACGAAAAAAACATAAAATAATAGAGAAGTAAAAGAAGTCGAAAAAAAATGCCGTTTTTGCCGTCACCTAAAAATAGGGGACGAGTGTGGGCTGTTGTGAGTAAGTTATTTACACAGGCAAAACTTCACAGTATCACAACTATGAAATTTATGAGTAACTTATAAATTTGCTAATATATTGTTTTTTTACAGTAAATTCTATAAGATGAAATTACAGAAAACAAAATAATAAAAAACAGTATGGAGGTAAATTATTATGATGAACGAAAATGTAGTAAATTTATTAAAGGCAAATATTTGGGACGTAGCGACTTGTGCAAATGGTGAACCTAATGTTGTACCTGTTGCCTTTAAAGATGTAACAGAGGAAGGTAAAATGGTGGTTGGCGATGTATTTTTAGAAACTACATTAAATAATATCAAGCAAAATGGCGGAAAAATTGCAGTTTCTGTTTATGATGCAAAAAGCCTTGAGGGATACCAAATCAAAGGTGTTGCAGAGTATGTAACAGAGGGAGAAGTAGTAGATACTTTTAAGGCTATGGTAGAAAAAATGTTTCAAGGTGCTGCTACTGCAAAGGGTGCGCTGATTATTACACCAGAAAAAGTCATTGTTACCACACCAGGTGCAGAAAATAAAAAAGTGTTGTAAAAAGATGAGGGCAAGTGTTATATAACATTTGCCCTATTTTGTAGGGGGATAATATGAAAAAAGCAAAGATTGATAAAGATAAATGTGTTGGTTGTGGTGCTTGCCTTGCCCATTGCCCACAAAACGCTATTGTGATGACAGTGGGGTGGCTGAGCAAAGTGCAGAGCGAAAAATGTATTGGTTGCGGCAAGTGTGTTGAAATTTGTCATAAAAAAGCACCTATTTTGCAAGAAATTGAGGTATAATGGAGATAAAGTACAAAATTTGTATCAAAAAAGGCGAAAGGAGTGAAAAAGTCCATGTATCAAAAAAAGTTGAGTGAAGATATTCGCTGTCCGTTGGAATATGGGCTTACTGTTTTTGGTGGTAAATGGAAATCAAGAATTATTTGTGTCTTAGCAGAAAAAAATACTCTTCGTTATAGTCAGCTTAAAAAAGAAATGGTTAATATTACAGATGCTGTTTTGGCAGCAACTTTAAAAGAATTGATAGCAGATGAAATTGTTTTGCGAAAATCTTATGATGAAATCCCGCCAAGAGTGGAATATTCTTTGGCAGAAAAGGGCATTTCTGTTGTACCTATTTTGCAAAGCATTTGTAAATGGTCTGGTGCTTATCATAAGACGGATACAGAAAATACAATGGTACAATGTCAAAAGTGCGACTACCATTAAATAATAGAGTGTGATAAAATGTTAAAGACACCATTTGGCAATATAGAAATTTATTTTGACAATGCGCTACAAAAAAAGATAAAAATAGAAAAGGGCAAGCAAAATCATGAGCTGTATCCAGAGGTTGCTGCTGTTTTTTTGCTGCGCTATTTTTATCAAGCAGACCAAAAGGCACACACCTTAAAGTGTGTACTTGATACAGAGCAAAAAGGTGTTATAGAATCAGGCGAACATTTAGATGCCATTTCCTTTTACTATAACGGGGGCAAAATGACGATTGGTTGTAACAGTGATTTTGGTGTGCCAGCGGAGGGCAATTTTGATTTTAATGGAACTTATCTTGACAATGGGCTTGTAATTTGTATGGATTCCATAACAAAAAGTCAATCCTTTGTTTTTGCGGTATCTTGGCTGCAAAAGTGTACAGATAAAAATGATATACAGACTTGGTTTGCTTCTGCCCCTACTTTGCACAAACAATAAAAATAATCCCCAAAACAATAAAATGTTTTAGGGATTATTGATTTACAAAGCAATTTTATTTCTATTTTTTATTTAAGTGGAACACACTAATCAGTTGTTTTAACATTTTAGATTGTTCGCTAAGCTGTTGGCTGGTTGCAGCACTTTCCTCAGCGGTCGCAGAATTGGTTTGTACCACGCTAGAAATTTGGTTTACTTGCTGCTGCACTTGGAAAACAGCATCTGCTTCTTGGCGGGAACCATTCGCAATGGTCGCAATGGTTGTAACAATTTCATTTGCACCCACTACCACAGAAGCAAGTTTTTCGGCAGTTTCATTTGCAATTTTTGTACCATTACCTACTGCATGGATAGAACTTTCTATTAACGTTGTGGTATTTTTTGCTGCCTCTGCGCTTTTTGCTGCTAAATTTCTCACTTCATCTGCAACAACAGCAAAGCCTTTTCCTGCTTCTCCTGCACGTGCTGCCTCAACAGATGCGTTCAGTGCAAGAATATTGGTTTGAAAAGCAATATCTTCAATGGTTTTAATAATTTTTCCGATTTCATTAGAGGTATGATTGATTTCTTCAATCGCTTGTGTCAATTCCTGCATTTTTTGGTTACTTTCCTGTATTTTCATACCGATTTTATTTGCTTGTTCATTGGCAAATTCAGAACTTTTGGCACTTTGCTCCACGTGGGTGGAAATATCGGTCATGGTACCCTCTAAATCCTCTATCGCACTAGCCTGTTCTACTGCGCCCTGACTTAAGGAGTTTGCAGCAATTGACATTTGCTCAGAACCGCTAGAAACTTGTTCAGAACTTTGCACAATTTGCGTCATAGTGCTATTGAGGTGTTCTACAATAAAGTTTAAAGACTGTTTAATAGAAACAAAGTCTCCTATGTAATCCTGTGTAGTAGATACAGTCAAATCGCCTTTGGAGATAGATTCCAATATGGTAGAGATTTCTCCGATATAGTCTTTTAAACGATTTCTTGTGCTTTCAAAACTGTGTGCCAATATTCCAATTTCATCATTAGAGTGAATATTGGAAATGCTTTCACCTGCAAAGTTTAGCTCTCCACGTTCCATTGTTTTGGCAACATTGGTCAGCTTTGCAAGAGGATAAGACACAATTCTCTTTAAATAAGCACTTAATAGCATAATGCTAATAAAAACTAAAATAACACCAGCAATACAAGCTAACATAATGGTAATATTTAAGTGTGCAGCAGCTTTTGTTTTAGGAATCCCTGCAAAGATAATGCCTTGTGTTCCATCTTCAAACTGAATGGGAACATAAGAACAAACGTGTTTGGCACCTGCTATATCATTAAAGCCTTTGTACGTTTCACCCCGATTTAATACAATTTCAGCTATTTCAGGAGACAAAGTTGTGCCTGTCAGACGTTTTCCATCTTGTTCTACTGTGGTATATGTTCTGATATTGCCTTCAAATATGGTAAATTCATAACCCATTTGTCTTTTTAAGTCGTCTAATAGTTTTGTTTTATCCTCAATATCTGGAAGTTCTTCTAAATAATAGGCAAGCATATTTGTTCCGCTAGCACATTCGTTTTGTAGCATTTCCATAGATAATTTTTGGAACATCACAATACATAATCCTACAATAATTACAATGTTGATTGCTAATTGCAATGCTACCAATCTTCCTACTTTAAGTCCAATTCGTTGCGCATTTTTTTGTTTCTTTTGTAAAAAACTCATACTTTTCCCCCTTATATTCCCTAAATATATCATAAGATTAGATTGATTGCCTTTGCGAAATATTTTTATCTACATTATTAAAGCAACAAATCCACTAATATATATATTATAAAATTTTATATGAAATTACAAGGCTAAAATTGTATAAAATTCGTATCATAATTGACTGATAAATTCGTAATTTACATTGACAAAATATGTAATATACTGTATCATTAGTTGTACAATGAAATAGTTCCTATTGTAACAGTAAAAGAGATAATCGCCTTAGAGGCTTTTATCATAGACATTATAAAAAAGGGGGCATTTGTATGACTTGGAAAGGCGGATAATAGCAAAACAAAGGGCAAACACAGACAAAAATAACAACGAGGTGATAACAATGAATATGTACACAATGACATTAGTACAAAGTACGCCAGAGGGAAAGGGATATATTGTGGCACCAAAATATATGCCTAAAAAGTGGGAAGCAAAAAATTCCCAATTCAATACACAATTAAACAGCAATTCTCAA
>CAMXTM010000129.1 GCA_947246775.1 uncultured Clostridium sp.
TGATACTTTATCACTTAAGGGTATTTCATTATTACTACAATATGAAAATAATATTACTCAAACAGTTAATAATATAAATGATTTCGATGTGTACCATATTGAAGCGCTACCTGCTCACAATACAATAGTAACAACAGAATATCATAATCAATCTATAAAAATATATAGCAATAACATATACGCAAATACAGATTTTATTATACTAGATGATATGGTTGCTCCAAAAAAAGAGATTATAAATAAGCAACCAATTTTAGAACTAATAGAAGAATGTAAAACAATATTAAATCAAACACATATCAAAAATACGAATGATAACACTTCTCAAGAACATACTAATGAAAATAACTCCGATTCATTCCAAGATACTGAAGACAATATTTCACAACAACTATACTATATCGATGAAGATGATTTTAACTCATTCCAAAATACAATTTCTATTTCAGAAAAATTATTATCCAAAAAAGATATAACACAAAGCGAAATACAACAACAATACAATATGTTACAAACAGCTTTACAAGAATTTGAAGCTAAAAGAGAATTGCAAAAAATAATAGCTGACCCTATTATAGTCGTAAGTAATTCTTCACCTAAGCATGGTGAAAAAGAGGTTACCTTTACAATAGAAAATCTTGACCAAAATGTTACATATTACTATACATTAGATGGCAGTGACCCAACTACAGAAAGTGAAGTATTTAAACAAGATGTTACATTGGTGCCACCAGAGGAAACAGAAGAAACAACAATTACTATAAAGGTACTTGCAGTACAAGGAGAAAATCAATCTGATATAGTGGAGCAAAAAGTAACTTATTCTGCTGCTGCTCTTACTATACCAATTGAAGAAATTTCTCTTTGTAATATAAATCCTCCAGCTTTGGGAGCAGAACCTAATACAAATGTTTTATCTCAAAATACCGAGCAATATACTGTAACATCTTGCACTTGGAAAGAAAAAGATTCTGATAATTCTGAAAAAGAGGAAGAAAAAGAACACACAGAAGTTACTTCTGACACTACAGAAAAGGAAGAAAATTCCGATAACAAAGAAAAAGAAGTTTTTAAACCTGAAACAACTTACATAGCAGAAATTCATTTGCAAGCAGTAAAATCTTATATTTTTAATCTTGAATCAGATATTAAACCAGAATTAAAAGGTGCTGAGATACCAAACGAAAAAGAAAAATATGTCTTAATAAATGATAATATAGATAGCGTTAAAATAGACAAAGAACGTTCTACAGCAAATGACTTGTATATATTCGTTACTTTTAAAGAGACACCTCCAGAACCTACAAAGGAACTAGCACAGAAAGAATTGGATAAATTAATGCCACCAACAAATTTTAAAGTTCCTGTGCCTAGTTCTATAATAGATGATGAAGATTTGCGTAATGAAGCTATAGTAGCAGCAGCACAATCACAAATATCTAAATATTGGACAGTTAAATTTGAACAATCTTCCTTTATTAAATTACCAAATGGTCTAACTCTTGTACAGGGTAAATTCACTATAGAAAGTAAGATAGATACATCTATAAGTGCTAGTAATGAACTTCCTATTGATGTAACGATAAATATTGAACCAGAATCAGAATAAAAAATTTACTTTATTATGGGCAAAGGCTGCTTTTTTTGAAAGCAGCCTTTACCTTTTATCGTTTATTACCTTTTATACATTTACACCAAAACTTCTACAAAGTGCTTCTAATCCACCTTGATAGCCACTACCTACAGCATTGAATTTCCAATCGTTACCATATCTATAGATTTCACAAACAACAATTGCTGTTTCAATAGAAAATTCTTCCATCAAATCATATTTTAATTCTTCTACACCAATCATATCATCTTCACTAGAACGTCTTGCTACACGCACATAAGCATTAGAAACTTGTCCAAAATTTTGACCCCTTTGTGTTGCTTCATGTATTGTAACGGTAATAGCAATTTTTTTGATTTCATCAGGTACTTTAGCAAAATTGATTAGTATAACTTCATCATCACCCTCGCCTTCACCTGTCAGATTATCACCTGTATGCACAACAGCACCATTTCTTCCATCTAAATTATTATAAAATACAAAGTCTTCATCTTTTAAAACTTTTCCATTTTCCCCCAACAAAAATGCTGCGGCATCTAAGTCAAAATCATAACCACCATCATATTGGTTAGTATCCCAACCTAAACCAACTAAAGCTAATGTCATTGTTTTTCCTAAATTGACCCTTTGTCCTTTTGAAAGATTGATACCCATAACATCACTCCTTACTTCGTTTATTTATTTTATTGGAAACGTCTTGCCAATTCTACAAGCCCTTTGTCCTGTGTAGGTTGTCCTATCGCACTAAATTTCCATTCACCTTTATAACGATATACTTCACCAAATACCATTGCTGTCATATTATCATAATTTTCAGAAAGATTATATTTGCAAAGTTCCTTATTTGTATCAGCATCTACAATTCTAATAAAAGCATTTTTAATCATACCAAAATGCTGATTCCTTTCATATGCCTTATAAATGTTGACCACAAATACAATTTTTTCATAGTTAGCAGGCACTTTATTTAATTCTATAATAAGTTGCTCATCATCACCCTCACCAGCACCTGTTAAATTATCTCCCAAGTGTATAATCGCATCTGTTTTATGTTTTAAATTTCCAAAGTATACAATATCACTTTTATCTATCAATTTTCCTCCAGTACTACAAACAAGTGCTGAAGCATCACAGTCAATATCTTTTGCTTTTTTCATGCCAAAAAATCCCTTTTGTGGTTCTGCTGCGTCCCAGCCCAATCCCACAACAAGTCTTTTTAATCCAGCATTACCTTTTGTTAAATCTACTTTTTGTCCTTTTTGTAAATTTACTGACATTTTGCCATCTCCTTTACTTTAAAATACACTTAGCCTTTTGAAAAGCCCATAGAAGATACCCAACTAGAAAAACCATTTGGATTTCTTGTTTGTATCCATATTTGTCCTGCTCCTTTAAAGCGGCATACAAGCCCCTCGCCTGACATAATACTATTTGCCCAATTATTAGAGGCTTTCTCTATTTTATATTCCATGTTCTCTGTCCATGCTACCAAATGACCATTGTCAATTACAATTTCTTCTCCTTGAGAAAGTGTAATATTATGCACAGCACCATAACTACTTAAAAACAATGTACCTTTTCCTCTTGCTTTTAATATAAAAAATCCTTCTTTAGAAAAAAGTCCTTTTGTTAAGTTTTGCACTTTTGTATCAATTTCAACATCTTCTGTAGATGCTAAAAAGCCATTTTTTTGTATAATTAAACCGTTTGTACCATCTAATTGTATATCAGTAATATCTCCTGGATAGGCATGAGCAAATAAAATTTCTCCACTTCCTCTAGTTGCTGTCAAATATTGAAAAAAGAATTTTTCTCCAGATAACATACGAGTTAGTCCTTTTTTAATGCCACCCTCTACACCACCTGTTACATCAATTGTAGAAGACATAGCAATCATAGCATCAGACTCTGCTTTTAAACGTTCTCCCTTTTCAAGATGATACTTTACTATAGGAAAAGTGCCTTGATATAATATTTCATATTGCACTACGATTCCCCTCTTTTCTACACATTTTTATATTGATTATGCTACACTAATACCATAATTTCCACAAAGTGCAGCTAAACCACCTTGAAAACCACTTCCAATTGCATTGAATTTCCACTCTGAGCCATTTCTATATAATTCTCCAACAACTACAGCAGTCTCAATAGAAAAATCTTCTCCTAAATCATAACGAATTAACTCTGTATTATTTGCAGAATCTACTACTCTAATATAAGCATTAGAAACTTGTCCAAAGTTTTGTCTTCTATTTTCTGCATCATATATTGTCGCTGTAAATGCAATTCTTTGTACATCAGCAGGCACTTTAGAAAGGTCAACCATAATTTGCTCATCATCTCCCTCACCTTCGCCTGTTAAATTATCTCCTTTGTGTACTACTGCTCCACTAGCATGACTCAAATTGCTATAAAATACAAAATCTCCTTGTTCTCTTACCTTTCCATTTCCTCCCAACAAAAATGCTGCTGTATCTAAGTCAAAAGCACTTCCACCATCATATTTATTGATGTCCCAACCTAAACCAATACACATCTTTGTCAATCCTGGATTTGTTTTTGTTAAATCTACTTTTTGTCCTTTTTGTAAACTAATAGGCATAAATCATCTCTCCTTTTTTCTTTTTACATCATTTAATATTTATAAGTAATTACTAATACCATACTGCCTTTTCTATGCCACCTGCCTTTGCACCTGCAATAATAAGAGCAATATTGTTTTTACTAAACTGTATTAAACGGGCTATTTCTTCATCTGTAAAACCTACTACATTGCTTATTTGATAGTTAGGCACTTTGCAGTCCATCGTTTTAAAGCCAAATTTTGCATCAGGTTGCTCAAAGTGTATTATAACATAATCATTCCATGCCGAATGAGATACCTCAATTTCATCATAATACGTACAATAATGAAAAAACATACTTTTCTCCTTTTTTAGTTCTTTCCTCTATAGAATAGCTTTCTTATCAAATCTACTGGTATAATTGTGAAAGCTAATATTACCACAAATAGCCATTCTACTGCATTAAGTCCATAGCAACGCAATATTTCACCGCCAAAATAGGTCATACTTATCTGAACTACTACAATCAAAAGCAATATTTTCAAAAATCCACTATTTCCACCAATATTATCAAAGAGATTCATTTTTTCTGTTCTCGCATTAAATGCATTAAATACAGATGCAAAAATAAAGAATGCAAAATAGCCTGTCAGCATATATTTATTAGCAGGGTCATCTCTAAAAAATGCATCTGCTTCATGAAATACTAACATTCCCATACTCATTAAAAATATCCACAAACTACCTACAATAATTTCACTCCACATATATTTACTAACAATTGCTTCATCTCTACGTTTCGGTTGCTCTTTCATATAACGTTTTAAAGCAGGTTCACCACCAAATGCAAGGGCGGCAAGTGTATCCATAACTAAATTTACCCATAATATTTGAGTAATAGACAATGGATTTTCCATACCCAAAAGTGGCGACATAAAAGATACTAATACTGCTGCAACATTGATTGTCAACTGGAATATAATAAATTTTCTAATGCTGTTGAAAATTGTTCTACCATACAATATCGCCTTATCTATAGATGTAAAATTATCATCTAATATTACGATATCGCTTGCTTCTTTTGCTACTTCTGTACCACCACCCATAGCAAAACCGACATCGGCTTTTTTAAGTGCTGGAGAATCGTTGACACCATCGCCTGTCATGCCAACAACCAAATTTAATTCTTGTGCCAAACGGACTAAACGGCTCTTATCACTTGGCAAAGCCCTTGCTACAACTCTTAAATCTTTTAATTTTGATTTTAATTCATCATCAGAAAGTGCAAACAACTCATCACTTGTCAAAACAACTTCTTTATCAGATGTTAAAAGTCCTGCTTCTTTTGCAATCGCAACAGCAGTATCTTTTCTGTCACCTGTAATCATAACAACTTGTACACCTGCATTATGCACTTCTTGTATTGCCTCAATAGATTCAGGGCGAACATCATCTCTAATACCTAATATTCCTACTAAAATATAGTCATCTTCTGGCAATACATCATTTTCGATTTTCTTTTCAGAAACAGCCAAGCCCAATACACGTATTGCTCTCATTGCTAACTCATTTATCTTAGTATTTACTACTTCTGGATTTAATTTTTGCTTTTCTCCATTTTCATCAAAATACCAACTACATTTTGCTATAATTTTTTCTGGTGCGCCTTTTAAAAGTGTATAGTTAAAATCTCCCTCCACTTGTGCAGCAGAATATTTATTATCACTATTAAATGGTACAGATGCTACTTTTTTAATGTTATAGTTTGGTATTTGTTCAGGTAAAAATCCTAATACTGCCCTATCTGTACCATTGCCACCTATAATTTTTCTTTTTCCCTCTTCTTGTGAAATTACTGCTGTTGTATTTTCCAGTATACTAATTGTTAAAATATCTTTTAGCTTTGGTGTAACTCTTTCTAATTTATCCCACTCTAAGCCTCTGCCATTTATAA
>CAMXTM010000130.1 GCA_947246775.1 uncultured Clostridium sp.
AACTACAACTGTACTATACTAGATGTTGCCAAAGTCGTCATCGGCGACAACTGCCAAATCGCTCCAAATGTTTCTATCTATACGGCTGGACACCCCATTCACCCCGTTACACGCAACTCTGGCTACGAATACGGCAAAGAAATTACGATTGGTGACAACGTTTGGCTAGGCGGCAACACTGTAATTTGTCCTAATGTACACATTGGCAGCAATACTGTAATTGGTGCAGGCAGCGTTGTCACAAAGGATATTCCTGAATGGTGTTTTGCGGCGGGCAATCCTTGTCGTGTCATTCGCAAAATTACAGAGGACGACAAAAGAAAACTATTCCATGACGAACAAATTGATGACGAGGCTTGGAATGATATTGTAAACAGAATGGATTTTTTAGATAAGGAGGGCTAAATGATGTTCGCAGATTATCATGTACATAGTGCTTTTAGTGATGACTCCACCTATAATATGGAAGATGTCATAAAAGATGCGATTGCGATGCAGTTAGAAGAAATTTGTTTTACAGAACACGTTGACTATGGCATAAAATATGACTGGGATTCTGGGTATACTATCCCCTATCGCAATGGTGAGCCTATCGCCAATGCAGATTATAAAAAATATGTGCCAACACTACAGCAATTACAGCAAAAATATGCTTCTGAAATTGCTGTAAAATTAGGTTTGGAATTTGGTATGCAGTCTCACACAATCCCTCAATATGAAGCCCTTTTTCAAAAATATCCCTTTGATTTTATTATCTTGTCAATCCATGAAGTGGACAATAAAGAATTTTGGACGCAGGACTTTCAAAGAGGTAAGACGCAAAAAGAATACAACGAGCGCTATTATCAGGAAATGCTGGATATAGTCAAAAATTACAAAAACTATAGCGTGCTTGGTCACATGGATTCTATTACAAGATACGATAAACAAGGTGTATACCCTTTTGAAAAGATAAAACCAATTATTACAGAAATCCTTAAAATTGTGATTGCAGATGGCAAAGGCATCGAATTTAATACTTCTTATCATAGGTATGGACTAAAGGACACAACGCCTTGTATGGAAATATTAAAGCTGTATCGTGAACTTGGCGGAAAAATGATTACTATTGGAAGCGATAGCCATAAACCAGAGCATTTAGGCGCTTTTATTACAGAAGCAAAAACCATACTAAAAGAGCTTGGTTTTGACTCCTTTTGTACCTATGAAAAGATGCAACCTATTTTTCACAAATTATAAAGTATATTATAAAAGCAGTCAAAAATAAGATTTTTGGCTGCTTTATCTTTATTTTTTATGTATTTACAAAAAATTTTTTTATATTATGAAAGTTTCATATCTCCTGTTTTAACCCAGCCTATTTTTTTAAGTACCATGTTAATCACTGGACATAGCACCGCAGGCAACAAAAATGACACCATAAACAATCCTAGCCAGTCCTGCATGGTAATTGCTGTTTTAAGTCCTTGCGCCATATCATTTACCCAGCCAGTATAAACGCCGATTTGTCCCACAAAGCCACAAGTACCCATGCCTGACGATACTGCTGTTCCATTCATTTCCATATGAAATAGACAGGTTGCGATTGGGCCTGTAATCGCTGAAGTAAGAATTGGTGCTATCCATATTTTCGGATTTTTAATAATGTTGCCCATTTGTAGCATAGATGTGCCGATTCCTTGTGACACTAAGCCGCCAAATTTGTTTTCTGGAAAAGACATTACCGCAAAGCCTACCATTTGGGCGCAACAACCTGCCACCGCTGCGCCACCAGCTAAGCCTGTTAAACCAAATGCCGCACAAATTGCTGCGGAAGAAATGGGCAGTGTTAAAGCAATGCCCATTAGCACAGAAACTACAATACCCATTAAAAATGGCTGCAAATTGGTAGCAAGCATAATCAGCTCGCCTACTTTTAGGGCAATTTTTCCTAATGTTGGCGCTAACAACGCAGAGACTAAAATACCTACACCGATTGTTACAAGTGGTGTTACTAAAATGTCTACTTTGGTTTCTTTTGATACCGCTTTGCCAAATTCCGAGGCGATGACTGCAATAAAATATACGGCAAGAGGGCCGCCTGCTCCTCCTAGTGCATTTGCTGCAAAACCTACTGTAATCAATGAAAATAATACTAATGGTGGACAGTGCAAGGCATAGCCGATTGCTGCTGCCATCGCTGGGCCACTCATAGCGGACGCTAAGCCCCCTACTGTATAATCTATGCCACTTACCGTTGCAATGGTAGCGCTAAGAAAAGGAATACCCATATGTGTGCCTAATGTGTTTAAAATTGTTCCGATTAGCAACGAACAAAATAATCCTTGTGCCATAGCACTTAGTGCATCAATACCATACCTTTTTACAGAAATCACAATGTCTTTTTTGTTTAGAAATTCTTTTAACTTTTCCATGTTTTTGCTCCTTTTTTATTTTTTGTAAAGCACGAACTATAAATATAGTGTTTATAGTTTACGATATATTTAGTGAATAGTCAATAGTTTTATTGTATTTTTTTCTAAACAAATAGTAATTTACTGTAATATTATTTTTGTATCGTATAAATGCGATATCCTGCCTTTTCGTCTAATTCAAATGATGCTGCAATATCTTCTGTAACATAAATTTCTTTTTTATCTGTAATAAAGATTGCTGCAAAATCATCGGAATTGCGCCACAATTCGCTGCCTTTTTCTAAGCCCATTATCATAAGAGAAGTGGAAAGTGCATCTGCCATTGTGCCATTTTCGCTGACAATCGTAACCGAAAGTAAGCCTGTTTCTGCTGGTTTTCCTGTTTTTGTGTCAATAATATGGTGGTATCGTTTGCCGTCCTGCTCAAAAAAACGCTGATATACGCCCGATGTAATGACTGAACAATTTTCTACCTTTAATATGCCTGCAAATCCCTCTGTATTTAAGGGGTCTTGGATTGCTACTCTCCATTTTGAACCGTCTGCCCGTTTTCCAATGGCAGAAACATTGCCTCCTAGTGAAATAACCGCTGATGTCACATTATTTTGTTTTAAGATTTCATTCACTCTGTCAGAAGCATAACCTTTTGCAATGCCGCCCAAATCAATCGCCATGTCTTTTTGCTCCAAAAATACCGTCTTATTTTGCTCATCTAGTTGTAGTTTGTTTTGGTCTACTAACTGTAGTTTTTGCTGTATTTCTTCGTCAGTAGGCACTTTTTTGACTTCTTCCGTAAAGCCCCATGCTTTGACAACGGGTGCAATCGTAATATCAAAAGCGTCTTCTGTCATTATGTTGTATTGCTTTGCCTTTTTGATTAAATCAAAGGTTGTTTCTGATATGGCTACAGGTTGCTCCCCCGCAGATTGGTTGATGGCATAGACTTCGCTTTTTTCGATGGTGCTGGAAAGTAGTTGCTCTAAATGGTTTATCTCTTTTTCTGCCGCTAAAAGGGCTTGCTGTCCGTTTTCACCTGACGCCTTTAGGTCAATAAACGTATCCATTGCAAATATTTGTATTTGCGCCATATCTTGACTGCTATTTGTCTGCTGGCAGCCACAAAACATACTACAGATACACAGCAAGGTTAAAATTGCTTTTTTCATATAGAATACACTCCTTAAAAATAGAAAGACCTAAAGGACTTTCCAAATCATCAAAACCTTGAGGGCTTTGCCCTCAAACTCCTACAAGCCTTTGAAAAGGCTTGACCGAAACTTTTAACAAAGAAACTTCGTTGCACTACGTTTCTTTAAAAAATATTATTTTTTAAAAAAGTTTCTAATTTGGACGGAGTCCACAAAAAGGTCTTTATTGACATCTGGAAAGACCGAAAGGTCTTTTGTCTTTTTTATTTC
The DNA here is from genome assembly GCA_947246775.1 of uncultured Clostridium sp. Classification (GTDB taxonomy): domain Bacteria; phylum Bacillota; class Clostridia; order Lachnospirales; family Anaerotignaceae; genus Coprocola. The sequence continues at coordinate 3,833 of CAMXTM010000130.1, forward strand.
CTTTATTATTTTTTAAATAAGTTCATAAAGTCAAAGGTGGCAAAATAGTCTTCTGGTGTTTCTGCACGCCGAATTAACTGGCTTGTACCATCTTCTTTTAAAAGAATTTCTGCGGAACGCAATTTACCATTGTAGTTGTATCCCATAGAAAAACCATGCGCTCCTGCATCATGTATTACAAGGATATCGCCCATGTCGATTTTAGGAAGCATACGCTCTATTGCAAATTTGTCATTATTTTCACAAAGTCCGCCTGTTACATCATATTTGTGGTCACAAGGGGCATTTTCCTTGCCTAATACGGTAATATGATGATAAGCGCCGTACATTGCAGGACGCATTAAATTTGCAGCACAAGCATCTAATCCAATATATTCTCTATAAGTATGTTTTTCATGAATTGCGGTAGAAACAAGGCAACCATAAGGCGCTAGCATAAATCTTCCCATTTCTGTAAAGATGGCAACATCGCCCATGCCAGCAGGTACTAAGATTTCTTCGTATACTTTTCTGACTCCCTCACCGATTGCCATAATGTCGTTTGGCTCTTGGTCTGGACGATAAGGCACACCTACACCGCCAGAAAGATTGATAAAACGAATGTCTGCGCCTGTTTCTTGTTTTAACTCTACTGCTGTTTGAAATAGTATTTTCGCTAATTCGGGATAATATTCATTTGCTACGGTATTACTTGCTAAAAAGGCATGAATACCGAAATGTTTTGCGCCTTTTTGCATGAGTTTTAAAAAGCCTTCTGTCATTTGCTCTCTGGTAAAGCCATATTTTGACTCACCTGGTGTATCCATAATGTCGTTGTTAATTTGGAATAGTCCACCTGGATTAAAACGACAGCTAATGGTTTCAGGAATCCCAACTAAATTTTCCAAAAAATCAATATGTGTAAAATCATCTAAATTAATGGTCGCACCCAACTTATGAGCTAATATAAAGTCTTCCGCTGGTGTTACATTAGAAGAAAACATAATATCTGAACCTGTAATACCAACTGCTTCGCTCATCAGTAATTCAGTATAAGAGGAACAATCTGCACCACAGCCTTCTTCTTTTAAGATTTGAAGTATAGCAGGATTTGGTGTTGCTTTTACAGCAAAATATTCTTTAAAACCTTTGTTCCAAGAAAAAGCTTGCTTGACTTTTCTGGCATTTTCTCGTATTCCTTTTTCATCATAAAGATGAAATGGTGTAGGATACTTTTTGATGATTTCCTGTGCTTGTTCCTTTGTAATAAAAGGTAATTTTTTCATTTTTCCACTTCCACTCCTTCGTCATTGTGTAAAAACATGATACCTATTGTTTTTGTCGTATTTCCTAAAAAAATACACTACAAATTATAGCAAAACTTTTTTTAATTTGCAATCAAAAAGTTATTTTCATTCTAATTGCTTTTCGGTATAATTAAACTTGATAAAAAAAGATGAGAAAGGTGTAAGAACATGAAAGGAAATCATTTTAAACAAATCAATCTACCACTACTCATTTGTGATTTTATAAAAACAGTTTTTATTTTTTTTATTGCGACACTTCTTGCTTTTGTATTGGTTCATGTTTCTACCATAGAAGACAATATTTTTAGTGTATATATCCTTGCAATTGCACTGATTTCTTTTGTCACTTCTGGCTATCTGTGGGGTACGATTTCTTCTGTTTTGGGGATTCTTAGCGTAAACTACTTTTTTACCTATCCCTACTATGTTTTTAATTTTATGCTGGCGGGTTATCCGATAGCGTTTTTAAGTATGCTGGTTATTTCATCTATTATTAGTACGCTGACCGTTAAAATAAAAAAACAGGCAATGATTTCTGCCACAAGAGAAAAACAAGCCGAATCTCTGCACGATATTACAAAAAGGCTGTTAACGGCGACAGGAATGGATAATATCAGAACGCTAGCCTTAAACTATTTTAGTAATTTTTATAACTGTAGTGTGATTATTTATTTTGGAAATCCTTTAGAGCAGCAAGATTATGGTATGAAATTACTAAAAACAGAACATGGCAATCTATTTCAGCAAAAAGCAGAACAACTTGCAGCGCAACACTGTTATAATTCTGCTAGTGGTGCAGGAGTAGGTACGCCCTATCATACAGATGCACAAGGTACTTATTTGCCTATCTGTACACAAGATACTGTTTTTGGTGTGATTGGTTTGTTGTCTGAAAATGAGCAGCTCAAGCAGCAAGAGACATTAGATTTTTTAGGCATTATGACATCGCAACTGATATTGGCAATAGAAAGACAAAATTTATTTGAAAAA
>CAMXTM010000131.1 GCA_947246775.1 uncultured Clostridium sp.
TCAATTTAGAAGAAAGCCAAAATAAAGCAAATAGCACTACAACACAAAATTCGATTAAAAGACAGCAAAACACATTAGAAACAGCGCAAAGAAATGTTTCTAGTATAGAATATAATATTAGTAAATTAACAGCAGCAACCTATAGCCCTATTAGTGGTACGATTATAGAGTCCAATGCAGTAGAGGGACAAATGCTTACCGATAGTACAGTTATGATGAAAATAGCGGACTTGGGTAATTTAGATGTAGAAGCCTATGTATCAGAATATGATATTGCACAAATACAGGTGGGACAAAAGGTAGAAATGACAAGTGATGGCATTGAGGGAAAAGTATATACAGGAACAGTAACAAAAATAGAGCCTACAGCATCTACCCAGTCTACCATGAGCGGAAGCGAAACCGTTGTACCAATTGTAGTACATATGGAAGACCCTGATGAGCTGATGAAACCAGGATTTTCGTTGGATTTAGAAATTATAGTAGAAGATTTGTCTGATACGGTTTATGTGCCACTTTCCGCAGTAGGAAAAAATAAAGATGACAGTTATTATGTGTATAAAGTCAATGAAAATGATGTATTAGAAAAAACGGATATTACATTAGGCAGTACAAATGATACCAGCGCAGTTATAGAAAGTGGTATTTCTGAAGGAGACAGAATTGTAACAAGCCCTACACAAGAAATGAGTGATGGAGCAAATTTAGCTGATTTTGCAACAACAGTAGAGCAAAAGAAAGAAGAACAAAGTGATTCTATATTAGATAATATGAATGGTGGTATGCCTGGTGGCGGCGGTATGCCTGGTGGCGGCGGTATGCCTGGCGGTGGCGGTATGCCTCCAAGTGGTGGAGGTATGCCAAATGGCGGCGGCAATCGTAGCGGCGGTGGCCCAAGATAAAAAGGAGGGGATAACATGGAATTGTTGAGATTGGAGCATTTAAAAAAACAGTATAGCCAAAATGAATTATCTGTTATGGCGTTAGATGACATCAATTTAAGCGTGAGTGATGGTGAATTTTTATCTATTATGGGTACAAGTGGTTCTGGAAAATCTACCATGTTAAATATATTGGGCTGTTTAGATAGTCCTACAAGCGGCAGTTATTATTTAGATGGGGAAGATGTCGCAAAATTTAAAGATGAGAAATTAGCAGAAATTAGGAATAAAAAAATCGGTTTTGTTTTTCAGTCTTTTAATTTGTTGCCAAAATTGTCTTCTTTAGAAAATGTGGAATTGCCTATGGTGTATGCAGGTGTACCAAAAAAAATAAGACATGAAAGAGCTGCGATTGCACTGGAAAAGGTAGGACTGGGAAAACGTGTTAAACATAAACCAAATGAGCTTTCAGGAGGACAAAGACAAAGAGTAGCGATTGCAAGAGCTTTAGTCAATGAGCCTGCCATATTGATGGCTGATGAGCCAACCGGAAATTTAGATAGCCGTTCTACAGTCGAAATTATGGAAATATTTCAAGGACTAAATGATGATGGCACAACGATTGTGATGGTAACACATGAACCTGATGTAGCACAGTATACGAAAAGAATTGCCTTGTTTAAAGATGGGCATATTATAAAAGATGAACTGGTACAAAATAGGACATTAGCAGGAGGTGGGATAGCATGAATTTTGGAGAATGTACAAAATCTGCTTTCCGCAATGTTTTTGCCAATAAAATGAGAACACTTTTGACTATGCTTGGCATTATTATAGGTATTAGTTCAGTCATTGCGATTGTTTCGATAGGAAATGGTAGCCAAGCAGCAATTGAAAAAGAATTTGAGTCATTTGGCACAGGAAGTTTGACAATTAGTTTGAGTGGCTCAAATGATATAGAGACAAGAGATTTGCTAACAATGGACGATTATGGTATGCTAAAAGAAGTAGATGGAGTCAGCTATGTCAATACAACTTATAGCGGAAGAAATACCTATATTAAATTACTTGACCCACAAGAAACAAAATCTGCATCTGTTTCTGGCGTAACATCAGATGCACAGTATATTGATAATCCGACCATGTTGTATGGTAGATATATTTCACAAAATGATGTAGATATGAGGACGAATGTTGCCGTCATTAACGATACAACAGCAACAAAAGTATTTGGACATTGTGATGATAGAGTATTAGGAGAAAAAATCAAATTAAAGACATGGAAAGGTACAGGAAAATATACCGTAATAGGGATTATGGAAAATACAAATGCTTCTACAGAGACAGCATATAGTGATGAATTTCCAGAAACGGTTATTTTGCCAATTTCTACTGCGATGAGATTGTATAATAATAAAAATTTAAATGGTTTTTCTGTGTTAATAGAAGATTTAGACCAAACAGAAATGATGAAAGAAAGGATTATTGCAGCACTAGAAAATTTTCATGGAAATGAAGATAAATATTATATACAAGATTCTTCAGAAATGGTAGAATCAATTAACTCTATCTTGTCCTATGTGACCTTATTTATTAGTTTTGTAGCAGGGATTTCTCTTTTGGTAGGAGGAATTGGCGTTATGAATATTATGATGGTAACAGTAACAGAAAGAACAAGAGAAATTGGAATTAGGAAATCAATAGGTGCAAAAAATAAGGATATTAAAATACAGTTTATGACAGAAGCAGTCATATTGACAGGTATGGGTGGTGTAGCTGGATTGGTATTAGGTGTATTTTTTGCCATGATAATCGGGCATTTTGCAGGAATCACACCAGTGTTGTCTGTCAGTGCGGTAGCACTTGCCGTAGGCATTTCGATGGGAATTGGCATTATATTTGGTGTCACACCAGCAAATAAAGCTGCAAAATTAGACCCTATTGAGGCGTTAAGATTTGAATAAAAATAGAATAGAAAAGGGGACTTTGTAATGGAAGGGAAACGCATATTACTAATAGAAGACGAAGTAAAATTAGCAAGATTTGTAGAATTAGAATTAAAATATGAGGGATATGATGTAACGATTGTGCATGATGGTAGGGAAGGACTAGAAACATTTACAAATGGAGAATTTGACATGATATTGTTAGATTTAATGCTGCCAGGATTGAGCGGTATAGAGATTTGTAGAAGAATTCGAAAAACATCTGATATTCCTATTATTATGTTGACAGCAAAAGATGAAGTGATGGATAAAGTAGCAGGATTAGATAGTGGTGCAGATGACTACTTGACAAAACCATTTGCCATTGAGGAACTTTTGGCAAGAATGCGTGTTGCCTTTAAACATTGTAGTAATCATCAGAGTGAGAGTACAAATAAAATGCTGACCGTAAACCAACTTTGCATCAATATAGAAAAACGCATGGTAACAATCAATGATGTAGAAGTAGAACTAACTAAAAAAGAATTTGATTTACTGTTGTATTTGGTACAAAATAAAAATATTGTGCTGACAAGGGAACAGATATTAAATCAAGTGTGGGGATATAGTTATATTGGGGAAACCAATGTAGTAGATGTGTATATTCGGTATTTGCGCTCTAAAATAGATGAGACATTTCATGAAAAGTTTATACATACCATACGAGGAGTAGGTTATTATGTCAAGGAAGAATAGTGGTATTTTTTCTAGTTTGACGATAGCGCATAAAACAACAATGATGTATGGGGGTATTTTTTCTCTATCATTGTTAATCATTAGTTTTTTTGTGCTTATCAATGTAACAACCATAGAACAAAACAATATGAAAGCAGAAGTCATTAAAATCGTACAAAATATAGATGATTATATTGAAAACAATGGAACACTGACACAAGAGGAACTAGAAACTCTTTTAAAAAATAAATATGTTGATGTCAATGTAATTGATATGAAAAACCATAAAGTATATAAAAACTTTTCAGGAGAGTTTCCACCTTTTGTTAGGAAAATGCCTTTGCAGCACTCTCCAGACCAGTCAGAAGATTGGGAAAGTCGTCCTAAAGAATGGGAGCAAAAGGGATTTAAGGTAAGTGTCACAAAAGTACCTCATGTAGGGGATAGAGAATACTTCATTACAGATAAAGAAGATGGCAAAGAATTTGTATTAGTCGAAAAAGAAATTAGATTTGGAGAAAACTATTATTTGGTGCAAGCTTTTAAAATGATTTCTAATAATAACTACTATTTCCGTTCTTTTGCACTAAGATTGCTTTTTATAGATGTGTTGGGAATCTTTTTATCTTTTTTAATAGGAAGATATATTAGTAAAAGAATGTTAAAATCAGTTGAAGAAGTACAAAAAACAGCAGAACGCATTAGCATAGAAGATTTAAGCCAAAGAATTGATACAAGTGGTCCTGATGATGAAATGAAAGAATTGGCAGAAACCTTTAATTCTATGATTGCAAGATTAGAAATTTCATTTCAAAAGCAAAATCAATTTATTTCTGATGCTTCTCATGAATTGAGGACGCCTATTTCTGTAATACAAGGTTATGCAAATTTGATTAACCGATGGGGAAAAAGTGACCCAACAGTGTTGGAAGAATCTATACAGTCGATATTAGCAGAGACTGAGCATATGAGTCAACTGATTAAGAAATTACTTTTTTTGGCAAAAAGTGACCAGAACCGTATTACTGTGCAAAAAGAGCAATTTAATTTAAATGAATTGGTCAAAGAAGTAGTAAAAGAAGTAGCAGTTACAACAGATGAGCAGCGAAAGATAGTAATAGAAGAAGAAAAAGAAATAGAAATATATGCAGATAGTAGTATGGTAAAACAGTTGTTGTGGATACATTGTGAAAATGCATTAAAATATACAAAAAGTGATGATATTATTACATTTCGTATCTATGAAAAAGAATGTTATGGCTATGTAGATGTGCAAGACAATGGTGTAGGCATGGTAGAAGAAGACGTCAGTAGAATATTTGACCGATTTTATAGAGCGGATAAATCAAGAAATAAAGAAATTCCTGGAACAGGCTTGGGACTTTCCATTGCAAAATGGATAGCAGAAAGTAATGAGGGAAAAATTTCAGTAGAGAGCGAATTTGGAAAAGGTACTACATTTCATAATGGATTTCCTTTACAAAAAAAGAAAACACAAAAGGGAAAGGAATGAAAAAGTGTGAATAAAAAATGGATAGCAATGACAACAGCATTTGCAATGGTAATCAATTGTGTACCTGTTTTTGCAGAACAGCAGTATGATTTAGATTTTTTGACTGTGTTAGAAATACCATTCAAAGAAAATGCGGTAGAATTAACTTTAGAGGAAGCAACACAAAGAGCGTTGACGCGTAGCACAACAATAAAAAATAATAATATGGATTTAAATATTAGCGCACAAAAGTTAGAGAATGAAGAAAATAATATAGCAAATGGGCATACTTTTCAGCAGCTTTTAGAATATATCAAACAAAACGCAAATTATACCACATCAAAGCTGAGCAAACAAGTTGCAGAAGAAGGTGTTAAGTTTTCATTAAAACAAATTTATATTGATATTATCAATAAAGAAAGAGAAATTTCTTTGCTGAAAGAAAGTATTAAAAATACAGAAAAGGAATTGCTGATTACAAAAACAAAGGTAAAATTGGGTTTGATTTCAGAACAGGAATATCAAAATCAACAATTAAACTATCAAAAGAGTTTGACAAATGTAGAGCAACAACAAATGAATGTACAAAGTGCATATCAGTCCTTGGCAAAGTTAATTGATATGGACATTGATGAAAATTACCAACTGATATTGCAGCCAGAGTATGAACCTTTAGAAATGGAAATGTCATTAGATACTTATATCAAGGGACAAATCATTGCAGACCCCAATATAAAACAAAAAGAAATCAATTTAGAAACGGCAACAGCAGAAGCAAAATTTGCTCATGCTACTGTGCCAGATAGTACAACATCAGATGAAGAAGCGGATAATAGCGTAGCAAAAGCGGAGTTATCCTTGTCTGATGAAAAGAAAAATTTAACAACAAAACTACAAAATTGTTATGATAGTATAATAAAACTAGAGTCAGACTATAATAATAATTTATTAGAATTGGAAACTTTAAAACAAGAGCTAACGATTGCACAAAAAAAATATGAGTTAAAGCAAAATACGGAATTAGATGTATTAAAAGCAAAACAAAGTATAGCACAAAAAGAAA
>CAMXTM010000132.1 GCA_947246775.1 uncultured Clostridium sp.
GCCACCAGCATCGGAAAATCGGGTGTCTGGAAGAAATTGCTTTTTTAAACCACTTTTAGCAGGTTTATGCGCTAGTCTTATCATACGCTATATCATACAAATTGGTACGCCCTCAAAATTGTTCTTTTTGCTCTGTATTTGCTGTATGATGTTGTTGTATTTCCTATTTTTAATGCTACTGGGCTGCCTGAAAAAAGAAACGCTTTCTCTTATACTACCTAATTTAAAATAAAAAAGTGGGAATGTTTTTTCATTCCCACAAAATAAATTATTCTTCTCCCCTGTACCACTTTGCGGCAGTTTCTGGCAAAACAGAATTGATATACGTTTCTGCACCAAATTCTAGCCCTGCAAAACCACCGATTCTTGGCAAAATTTGCATGGCACAGTGCAGGCTTTTTTTATCACTATCTACTTGTTCCGTGCTGCCTTCTACAAAACAAATATTATAACTGATGTCGTCCCGCAACTCTGTAATCCGTTTTAACATTTTTTTCATCACTACTGCTAAATCTTCTATTTCTTCTTGTGTCAGTTCTCCAAAGGAAGCAATGTGTCTTTTTGGTATCAGCCACACCTCATAGGAAAACCTTGATGCATAAGGCGCAATCGCAATAAATTTTTCTGTTTCGCAGCAAACTCTACTCTTTTGCTCTTTTTCCCACAAAATCATATCACAAATCATACAACTTCCATGCTGCTTTTGATACTCTTTTGATGCATTTTCATAGGTTAATTGTCTTTTAGACACGACAGGCAAGCCCACAAGCTGCCAGTGAGAATGTTTAATCGACATACCAGCATCAGCGCCTGCATTTTTAAATATTTGTACTTGCTTAATGCCCTCTGTTTGTTTGATAGACAAAAACCTATCTTGCAATACCGTTAGTACATTTTTTAAATGTTCTAAGGAAAATTGCTCTATCGTTTCATTGTGGTTTGGTGTATCAACTACAACTTCATGCCTGCCGATAGCTAATGTATTATCATAAAAATCTTCTTTTACAATTTCTTCATTACACTCTCTTTCTACTGCTGGAAAACGATTGGGGAATACTCGAATACTCCAATTTTGTTCCCTATCTTGATAGACTGGTTGTGTAGTTTGTTCTTCATTCCCTCTACAAAATGGACAAGGTGTGGCTTTATTTTTCTTTTCGCTCATTTTCTTTTCAAATTCATAAGGTCTTTTTTGACGATTTACTGCATAGATTACCCATTCTTGTGTTAGTTTGTTTTTTCGCATTTCAGACATATACAGACCTCCTCTATTGCTGCTCATACAAAAACCATTCATTGATGTTGTCAAAAATATTATTCTCTAACGGCTTTACATTTCCATGCACTCTATCAGAAGAAAGTGCTACAAAGTTGCGAAAAGCAACACTGATATATGGCAATTCTTCTGTTATCTTTTTTTGCAAATTGCTATATGCCATTAGAACGTCTTCCTCTTTTACTGCATTATAGGCAACGCCAAGCAGTGCGTCCATATCGCCATTTTGATAACGGGCATAATTTGTCAATCCTATTTGTGCCGAGTGTAGCATAAAAGAATAATTCGGCACAACAGACATTTGCCAACCTCCTACAAATAAATCAAAATCACCTGATTGCAGTTTTTGAACATAGACATCATAGGGTTGACCGTCTAGTGATACTTCTGCACCAATTCCTCTTAGCTCATCTCCCAAGCGTATGGCAATTTGTTTTCTAATTTCATTTTCTGTATTATACAATATGGATATGCGAAATGTTTCCGAAAATTCATTTGTTGTCCTATCCAATATACCATCTTCGTTATTATCTTTCCAATTTGATGCTTCCAGATAGTCCCTTGCTTGCCCTATGTCATAGGGATAGATTGTCACTTCTGGCTCATGATACCAATAAGTAGGATTAATAGGCGTTTGTGCTACGACACCATGCCCAAAATAAATACTCTCTAATATCGATTCTTTTGGTGTAATGCTCGCAATTGCTTTTCTGATATTAATATCTTGAAACAAACTTCTTGAAAAGTTAAATCCTATAAAGTCATAGTAATTTGTAGTATATTCATAATATTTTATATCATTTTCATTATCCGATTTTCCTATGTCAGAAGAACCCATTATTAGTAAATCGGTTAAGTTTTGTTCAAAAGAGTATAAATCAGTATCCTTATCTGTACTAATATTGACTACAATTTCATCTATATGTGCTGTTTGACCAAAACTACTGATACATTTTTTGAGTTTCATCTCTTTTGCTGGTACATAAGAATCGAATTCAAAATATCCATTACCCATTGGTATCATATTTTTATCAGAAGTTGCCACTCTTGTACCATAATACTGTGCGCTGATAATTGGCATAAGCAAAGTATACATATTACCACTAAAATTTTGATTAAAGATAATCTCTACACTATAAGCTGAGGTTTTTCTATAACTTCTGATATAGTTCATACAATTTTTATATACTGCATTGGTATCTGCTGACCTTTGTAATGTATTAAAAGAATAAATAACATCATCTGCTGTCAAATTTGTTCCATTTTGCCAATAAATGTCATTTCTTAAATTCAAAGTCAAAACCGTTCCTCCCTCATCAAAGCTCCAACTCTGTGCTATAGAAGGTGCTGGCTTATGGTTTTCGTCTAATCGTATTAAAGGCATATATATCAATTTTAAGATGGTATCTACTGATGCATCTTGATTTAATAGTGGGTTTAATGTTGTTGTATTTCTCATAGAAAGATAAAGCGTTCCTCCCTCTTGTACTGGTACTTCTTGCACTGGTACTGTTTGGGTAGGCTCGGCTTGTGTTTGTTCTATTTGCTCTTGCTGTAACTGCTGCGTATTTTCTTGCTCCTTATCTTCCTCTGGCTGTTTCTCACAGCCTGCTAGTGCCAAAAGCAAGGCAACACAAAGAAGTATCCATTTTTTCATAATTTCCTCCTTGCTTTTTACAAATATTTTTGCTCTATTCTATATCATAAAGCCACTGATATATTTTCTGTACAATCATTACCTTTTTTACATACCTTTTTGTTTCTCCATAGGGTATCTCTTTTAATAATACTCCATCATCACTATATTTTTCATCTTTTAGCCATTTTGATACATTACCACTACCTGCGTTATATGCGGCTAATGCTGTTTCTACTACGCCAAACTGGTTAATCAATTTATTCAAATACCAGCACCCAATTTTAATATTTACTTTCGGCTCAAACAACATTTCTTGGCTATATTCTGTAATGTCCAAAAGTCCTCCTGCCCATTCTCCTGTGCTCTCTCCTATTTGCATCAGTCCTTTTGCTTCCTTTATCGAAATTGCACCCTCTTCAAACCTACTTTCTGTAAAAACAACACCATATACAAGAGAATCTGGCAATTCATACTGTTGGCAAAAATATTCTATTTCTTTTTGATACTTTCTTGGAAAAACATGAGGTAATAACACAAAACGACAAAAAAGTATCACAACTGCAAAAAATAATGTCATTTTTGCAAGTTTAATACATATTTTCATACTTTATCTCCATTTCCTATTCTAACATAAAATATAGATTCTAGCTGCCTCTTTAAATGCTCCAAATCTTTACTATTATCTAATATCAAATTTGCTTTCTGTTTATAAACTTCCCAATTTTTTTGAGAACCAATACGGTTTTTGGCATCTTGATATGTAATATTGTCCCGCTCCATAATTCTTCTTGCTCGCACTTCTTCCTCTGCAAATACAACCCATATTTCACTGCATCTATTTTCTAAATTCGCTTCAAACAAAAGCGGGGCATCTAACACAATACAACAATTTTCTGCTTTTCTTTTTCTTTCTAATATCTTTTTATCAATTTCTTGTATAATATATTTATGGGTACAATGGTTTAAAAAATCTAATTTTTCTTTATTGGTAAATACAATACTACCCAATTTTTTTCTCAATATATTCCTATTTTCATCTAAGATTGCTCCACCAAAATAACTTGTTAATTCTTCATAGGCGGGCTTTCCTCTTTCAATAATACCATGTGCAATTTCATCTGCATCAATAATATAAGCCCCATTCTGTTCTAAAAAAGCGGATACAATACTTTTTCCGCTTCCTGTTCCTCCTGTTAAACCAATGATTTTCATTATACATCGCCTTTCTCTCGTTTATTTTTATTTTGTTTCAAACCATGAATTTCCTTTGTGTACCTCTACCAATAAAGGCACTTTTAATGTCACTGCCTGTTCCATTGTCTGCTTTAGTAATACTGCTGCCTGTTCCGCATCTTCTTTATGCACTTCTAGTAATAATTCATCATGTACCTGCAATATCAATTTTGCTCGCAATCCCTTTTCTAACAGCTTTTTATGCACTTGCACCATCGCAATTTTAATAATGTCTGCCGCTGTGCCTTGTATTGGCATATTCATTGCAACCCTTTCTCCAAAAGAACGTTGCGCAAATGTTTTTGCATGAAGTTCTGGCATAGCTCGTCTTCTACCATAAAGTGTTTTGACATATCCTTGCTCGTCTGCCTCTACAACTGTCTTATCCATATACTTTTTGATATTAGGGTATTTACTAAAATATCCTGCGATATAGTCTTCTGCTTCTTTTCTTGTAATATTTAAGTCTTGACCTAAACTAAATGCGCCTATGCCATACACAATGCCAAAATTAACCGCTTTTGCATTTCTTCTTTGTAAATCTGTCACCTCGTCAAATGGTACATGAAATACCTGTGATGCTGTCAATGTATGAATATCTTGATTATTGACAAAGGCATCTATTAGAGTTTTGTCATCTGCAATATCGGCAAGCACTCTCAGCTCTATTTGGGAATAATCTCCATCTAAAAAACAATAGTTTTCATCGGTAGGAATAAAAATTTTTCGCAGTTCTCTGCCCAGTTCCAAACGAATTGGAATATTCTGTAAATTTGGTTCTGTCGAACTAATTCGTCCTGTTGCTGTAATCGTTTGATGAAATGTGGAATATATTTTTTGCGTTTTTTCATCTAATACCGCCAAAAGTCCATCTACATAAGTGCTTTTTAGTTTGGCAAGCTGTCTATACTGCAATATTTTATTGACAATAGGGTGTTCTGTTTTTAATTTTTCTAAAACATCTGCTGCGGTAGAATATCCTGTTTTTGTCTTTTTTCCTCCAGATAGTCCCATGTATTCGTCACTAAACAAGATTTCTCCCAGTTGTTTTGGCGAATTGATATTAAATTTTATTCCTGCTATAGTATAAATTTCCAGTGTCAATTTTTCAATACTTTTTTCTAATTCTGCACCATATTTTTGCAACGCCTCTTTATCTACTTTAATACCGCATCTTTCCATATCCGCAAGCACTCTTATCAAAGGTAATTCTATCTCATAATACAATTTTTCTTGCTCATACTCTTTTAGCTTTTCTGCCATCACCGCTTTTGCCCGATATGCTACTTCAGCCTGTTTACAAACAAATTCGATTCTCTGTTTTTCCTCCAATTCCAATAAAGAAATTTTTGACTTTCCTTTTCCTAATATTTCCTGCTCGCCAGGGTAAAATTCTTCTAAAAATTCTGCTGCGATATCATCATATTCATAAGAATCTTGTGTAGAATTTAAAATATAGCCCGCTAGTGCGGTATCAAATACCACATCACTTAATTCTATATCATATTTTCTCAATATTGTCATGTCTTTTTTTGCGTCATGTGCAATTTTAAAATACTGCTCGCTCTCCAAAAATGCCTTTGTCTTTTGCAAAAGTAATGTCACATCTTGTTCCTTTTGACACTCGAAATAATATGCATTTTCTCCTCCGCAATACAAACTCATACCTCGTATTATATTATTTTCTGTCAACAAAATATATGCGATTTCTTTTTCTTTTTTTAATGCAGAAAAGAAAGTCTCCCACTGTTCTGGCTCTTGTTTTTGACAAGATAGCTTACTTTCTGTCGTTGTTTTTGCGCCATATTGCGGAAAACGGGTCAAAAAAGTCTTAAATTCTAAATTTTTCATCAATTTATAGGCTTCTTCTGTAAACAAATTATCTATGCTGATTTCCTTTTCGTCTATTTCGATGTCCATATCTCTTAC
>CAMXTM010000133.1 GCA_947246775.1 uncultured Clostridium sp.
TAAACAATTTTGTTTCTAAGGAAGCGCTCCAGTGGACAGTAGAAGAAAGAAGAACGGACAAAAATTTTAAAAAACAAGCAAATCAAGGCAAACTTGTTTTTTGTAATGGACTTTGGTACAACAGCGGCAACCAAAAAGCTGACAAAAATGTCTTTTCGGAAAACTTTCAAAATAAGATACAGCAATCTTTTCAGGGCAAAGTCAACACTGTTACAAAAGATACCGCTGTATCACTTGTCAACGAGTGGGCCAATCAAGCTACAAATGGTATGATACCCAAAATGATAGAAAAAGCAGATTTTGAAACCGCTTTAATTAACACGACTTATTTTAAATGTTGCTGGAAAAGCGAATTTGATGCAGAAAATACCAAAAAAGGTACTTTTTATAACATCGATAACACACAGTCAGAAGTAGATTTTATGCATACCGTAGATTATGGCTATTACTGTGAAACCGATGGCTGGCAAATGGCAGCGTTGCCTTATAGCGATGCTTCCTATCAGATGTATTTGTTTTTGCCAAATAAAGACAACACAAAACCACTTGACAGTGACACAATCAATAAATTGATGCAGTTTCAAAGTTACATAAACGTAGATATTACGATGCCGAAGTTTGAAATAGAAAAAAATTACGACTTGACACAAGCACTAAAAAATATGGGCATTTCTGCTATGTTCCAAAATAATACGGATTTTAATGCGATGTATGCCAATGGTGAGGGAAAACCTGTGACAGATATGCTACAAAAAACAAAAATTATTGTAAATGAACAAGGCACAGAAGCCGCAAGTGGCACATTCGTTGTATATATGGGCATGGATATGACAAAACCACCCGTATTTTGTGCTGATAGACCTTTTACTTATATGCTTACAAAAAAGGTAAATCATCAAAAAGAAGTACTTTTTATTGGACAATATGTGACAGGAAAAGAATAACAAGGGAGTGACTTATAATGAAAAAGAAATTTTTAGTAATGTTGGCGCTATGTATGGGATTAATGACAACAAGTGCTTTTGCTATGGAAAGTGCTGATGTAGATTTATTTTACTACAGCAGAAATATGGAGCTAAGAAAAGCAATTTATATAGAAAATGGTGTTTACTATGTCCCCTTGCGGGAATGTGCCGAAAAACTTGGTGCAACGGTAGAGTACAACGAAAATAAAATTACCTTGCGCTTTTCACCCTATGACTACATTGAATATTATTTAAAAGAAAACAAAGTCATGCGCAACGGCAGTATCTCAGAGGAGGGAAAGGGAGAAGTGAAAAACATCAAAGGACATTCTTATGTCAATGTAAATGATTTTTTTAGCTTATTAAACAAAGAAATTGTAGAAGTAGACGATGCAGGCAAAAAGGTATTGATGGCAGTATATCCTACTTATGGCACGCCTGTCACGCTTACCAAAAGAACCAACGACTTTCACAACAGTCTTGCGCTGCTCCAAGCCATTCCCCAAAAACAAAATGGTGTTGTTTCTCCAATTAGTATGAAGTTGTCGCTTGCTATGCTTGCTAACGGTGCAACAGGACAGTCACAACAAGAAATATTAGAGGTATTAGGCTACAACTCCCTAGAAGAACTAAACAATTTTGTTTCTAAGGAAGCGCTCCAGTGGACAGTAGAAGAAAGAAGAACAGACGAAAATTTTCAAAAACAGGAAAATCAAGGCAAACTTGTTTTTTGTAATGGGCTTTGGTACAACAGCGGCGACCAGCAAACAAACAAAAATGTCTTTTCAGAACATTTCCAAAATACTGCAAAAAACATCTTTTCTGGCGTAGCAAACACTGTAACCAACAAAACAGCACTGAATATCATTAACCAGTGGGGAAAACAGGCGACACAGGGCTTTTTACCTCAAATCATAGACAATGCCAATTTTGAAACCGCCTTAATCAACACAGCATATTTTAAATGCTGCTGGGCGAAAGAGTTTGAGCCAGAAGCTACCAAAAAAGCAGTTTTTCACAATATAGATGGTTCGCAATCCAATATTTATTTTATGAACATGAATTCAACAGAGGTTTCCTATTGCGAAACAGACAGCTGGCAAATGCTTGGAATCCCTTACAATGACTATAGTTATACGATGTACCTATTTTTACCAGAAAAGGCAAATTACAAGCCGCTAGATAATGATACCATCAACAAATTGATGACCTATCAGCATCGTATGGAGGTAGAGCTATCCATTCCCAAAATGGAAATCGAAAACAGTTTTGATATGACAGAAAACCTCAAAGCAATGGGACTAAACGCCATGTACCAAAATAACAATGATTTTAGTGCGATGTATGCCGATGGTGTCAGTCGATTTGTAACAAAAACCCTACAAAAAACTAAAATTACCGTAAATGAATCAGGTACAGAGGCAGCCGCAGCAACACAACACGCCATGGCTGGCGCAGTGGGCGATATGTCCAAACCACCTGTATTTCAAGCTGATAGACCATTTACTTATATGATTACAAAATATATGGGAGACGAAACCAAAAACGAAGAAGTGCTTTTTATCGGACAATTTGTAACAGGAAAAGAATAAAGACCTTAAAATAAAGGAGTTAAGCCAGCCCATCGGGCTGGCTTGTTTAAAGTTTTTGTCAAACTTTTTTCAAAAAGTTTGCAGGGGAGTTGGGGACAGAGTCCCCAAGGTCCTCAAGGTTTTACTTCTTCAAAAACGTCTTCAGGAGCAATGTCTTTTTCTATCATTCCCTCTTTTTTTAGCCAATCAATGTTATTTTGCCAAACTTCCGCCTTTTGTGACAAAAATGGCGCATTTTCTGTTTCCATAACAGGCAACAAGATTTCCATACTTTGTTGTTCTACTTCCTTTTTAAGTGGGAAATTTTCTTCATTTTGATTGTCTAATAGGATTTGCAATGCTTCTTCTGGATTTTGTTTGGTATATTCAAAGCCTTTTTGAGATGCTCTCAAAAATTTTTGTATTTTTTCTCTGTCATTTTCTAAAGCGTCAGTACTTGCCAAAAGTACCAGTTCATAATAGTCAGGTACACCATATTCATTTGGATAATAGTATTGTACTTCAAAGCCCTCTGCTTCCATCTGAGGTACTTCATGGTTTACCATACAGCCTATTGTAGCATCTACCTTTTCTGTTGTCATAGAGGACATCAAGTCAAACCCTACGTCAATTACCTCCACATCTGCATTTTGTTCTCCGACATATTCCAAATTAGATTTTATCATACCCTCTGATATGGTTGAGCCACTTTGTCCAATCTTTTTACCAATTAAGTCACGAGGAGAAGTAATATTTTTTTCTTTTAATGACAAGATAATATTGAGAGGAGACTGTACTAATGCTCCTACGGATTTTACAGGTACATTTTCATTTGCTGCTGTCATAATGGTGTCATGCAAATAGTAAATGCCCATATCTGCCTTACCTGCTGCTGTGAGAGAAAGTGCATCATTGGTATTTGCTGGAAAACGTACATTTACATTTAAGCCTTCTTCTTCATAATATCCCTTTTGTTTTGCAACATATATAAAAGAGTGTATCGCATTAGGGTACCAATCTAATACAATATCAAAATCTTGTAGTTCTGCACTTTGTTGTTCCGATGGTGCTGTTTGGCTACTACACCCTGCCATAATGGCAAGCATACTTGCTAAAAATATTGCAGTCATTTTTTTTATCATAGTTCTTTCCTCCATGTAATTAGTTTTTTTTCTATTATGCTAACAATTGCAACGCTAACCATAGCAACAACCGAAAGCAATACAACAGGTGCAAACACACCAGCACCGTCAAGTTGTGTCATCATTCTTTTACTAAAATAGCCCAAGCCGCTCTGCGCTCCAAGCCATTCTGCGATTGCTGCGCCAATAATGCTCATAGGGATAGCCATTTTGATAGCAGAAAAAAAGGCAGGCAATGCAGTAGGTAATTTTAATTTAATAAAGATTTCTTTTTTGTTTGCGCCATAGGTCATAAGCAGTTCTTCCATTTCTCTTTTTGTGGACTTTAGCCCATCATATACCGTTATCGCAATCGGAAAAAAAGTAATCAGTATCGTTACCAAAACTTTACTCCATATGCTATAGCCAAACCAAAGTACAAACAGCGGCGCAATCGCTGTAGTAGGAATGGTCTGTGAGGCGATAATAAAGGGATAGAGCGCATTTTCAATTTTAGGGTTTGTATCCATTATAATCGCTAAAAAAACGCCCAATACAACCGAAATTAGCAAGCCTAAAAAGGTAACGCCCATTGTGGCTGGCAAATGCACCGTTATCAAGATTTCTCTCAACTCCCACAGTTTACACAGGATTTGCACAGGCGAGGGCAAAATATATGCTGCCCCAATTCCCATGGCAATCAATTGCCAAAGCACTAGCAAAAAAAGTCCTAACAGCAGCGCTGGTACATTTTTTTTCATTAAAATTCCCCCTTTACTGCCTTAGTTTTTGTATGAGCTTCTCTTTTAACTCTACAATCTCTTTTTTCTTTAAATCTTCCCGTTTTCTAGGATAATCTAGTGGAACTTCTATTTTTTCCATATCCGAAAAAGGGCTATATTGTATGACAAAAATATATTTTGACAAAAAAATTGCTTCTTCTACATCATGGGTAATAAATAAAATTGTTTTGTGCAAGTGAAGCCACTGTTGTAAAAGCCATTCTTGCATATCAACTCTTGTTAAAAAGTCCAATGCACTAAAGGGTTCATCTAATAAAAGCATTTCTGCACCAGCAACCAGTGTCCTAGCAAAAGAAATCCTTTGTTTCATGCCACCTGACAGCTCTTTTGGATATTTTTTAGCACAGTCTAAAAGACCTACTTCTTTTAACACTTCATGACATTTTTTTTGTTGTTCTTTTTTGGGGATTTTTTGCAGTTCCATAGGCAAACAAACATTTTTTTCGATAGTCTTCCAAGGAAAAAGTAAATCTTTTTGTGGCATAAAAGCACTGTAATGTTTTGTCTGTTCAATTGGTTTGCCATTGATAAGTATTTCACCTTTTTGGGGTTTTTCTAATCCATTGATTAAACGGAATATTGTACTTTTACCGCAGCCGCTTGCGCCAATAATGGAGATAAATTCCCCATCTTGTACGCAAAAATGAATGTTTTCCATCATGGGCTGTTTTTCTTTTGCATATTGAAAAGTCACATTGTCAAACTCCAGCAATGGTTACATCTCCTTTTTATATGCCATATCCCAAAAACCATATTCATAACGACTACAATTGATAAATATATTTTTTAATTCTTCTACTCTAGTTTGTGATATATTTTGTCCCAGCTCATCGGTCAGCGCAATTAGTTCTTCTGTATCCTTTTTATATTCCTCTGAAGCATAGCCCTTTACCCACTCACCATAGAGTTCATGCTCCAGCGCATTGGGGACATGGCTGTGATGTTCTCCAATATATTGATAGCTCCATGCACAAGACAAAATTGCTACCAAAACATCTAAAGCATCACCATTATATGCTACTTCCATCATATAGCTTGTATAAGAACGGTTCGCAAGAGATTGTTGTGCCTGCTGCACTTCCTGCTCAGAGATACCAAGTCTTTCCATATATGTTTTATGTATGTTCATTTCACCATCTAAGGTATTGTGTACCATATTGGCAAATTTTCTCATTAGAGATTCTTGTTTACTCTTTACAACGCCTAGTGCAAACACTTTAGAATACTCCAATAAATATAAATAGTCCTGTAACATATAAAAGCGGAATAAATCAGGGGAAAGCGTCCCTAATCCCAACTGTTTTACAAAGGAATGCTCCAGATAACTTTGCCAAATCTCTTCTACACTTTCATACAATACTTTTGATAACTTCATCTTTTTGTTCTTCCTCCTTTACCATGTCCTGCCTCTTTTAGCTCAAAATCTTTTTTATCATGCTTTATTTTTTTCCATAAAAAACCAAAAGACAAAAGCAACTTTCCCAAAAAAGAAAGTGTGCTTTTGTCTTTGATTTGGACAGCGTTTGCTTCCTTTCGTTGGTATTAACCACGTCAAGTTCAAAGGGTCAAGCAAAA
>CAMXTM010000134.1 GCA_947246775.1 uncultured Clostridium sp.
TACATCAATTGGTGGTATCATTGTAGACAGTGGTAATTTTGACTGGGAAGCAAGCGGAAAATTCCAGCACTTAGTAGAGCCAGACCCTAGCTATCATGGCATTAGCTTTACCAAAACAGCAGGAAAAGCTGCTTATATTACTAGAGCAAGAGTGGTATTACTTCGTGACACAGGTGCTTGCTTGAGTCCTTTCCATTCCTTTTTCTTTTTACAGGGACTGGAAACCCTTTCCCTACGTGTAGAGCGTCATGTAGAAAATACAGTTAAAGTAGTGGAATATTTGGCAAATCACCCTAAAGTAGCAAAAGTAAATCACCCAAGTTTGCCTGACAGCCCATACCATGAACTATACAAAAAATATTTACCAAAAGGTGGCGCTTCCATCTTTACAATAGAAATCAAAGGCACAAGAGAAGATGCTAACCATTTTGTAGACAATTTAAAACTGTTTTCTCTTTTAGCTAATGTTGCTGATGTCAAATCACTTGTCATCAATCCAGCAGGTACAACACATTCTCAAATGACTGATGAAGAATTAAACGCTTGTGGCATTGCTCCAACAACAATACGTCTTTCTATTGGTACAGAGCATATTGATGATATTATTGCAGATTTAGAGCAGGCTTTTGAAAAAATATGATAAAAAAATAAAAAATGATTGACAGATAATTTATTTTATGCTAAATTTATTTGCAAGTAAATATGAAAACACAGTGATAAGAAGTAGTAGGTTTTTGAAACGATGCAGAGAGTTATCGGTTGGTGTGAGATAACAAGATGGAGAAAGCTGAACTGGTCTTGGAGTGGTTCGCTGAAATGGAGTAGGCGATAACGGAGGTTCACCGTTACAAGAACAGGATATTAGGCTCTGCCAGTATCTGTAATGAGGGTATCCTATTTTTTAGGGATAAATAGAAGTGGTACCGTGGAAGGAATATGCCTTTCATCTTCTTTTGTGTGAAGATGAAAGGCTTTTTTAGTTTTAATTATATTATTATGAAATAAAAAGGAGAGTATATCATGAAAAATTATAACAGATACCAAGTATATCCTACAGTTAATTTAAAGGATAGAACATGGCCAAATCAAAAAATTACCAAAGCACCTATTTGGTGCAGTGTAGACTTACGTGACGGCAATCAAGCACTTGTCACACCTATGGGATTAAACCAAAAATTACAATTTTTCCAATTTTTAGTAGATATGGGATTTAAAACAATTGAAATTGGTTTTCCTGCTGCTTCTGAAACAGAATATGAATTTACAAGAGCATTGATTGACCAAAATTTGATACCTGATGATGTTACAATACAGGTTTTAACACAGTCCAGAGCTAAAATCATTGAAAAAACATTTTCTGCATTGACAGGTGCAAAAAATGCAATTGTGCATTTGTATAATTCTACTTCTACCTTGCAAAGAGAGGTTGTTTTTGGCAACTCCAAACAGGAAACAATTGATTTAGCTGTATTTGGTGCAAAAATGATGAAAGATATTGCTGCACAGTATACAGAAACCAATTTTACATTTGAATATTCACCAGAAAGCTTTACAGGCACAGAAATGGACTTTGCCGCAGAAATTTGTAATGCAGTCATTGATGTATGGCAGCCAACACCAGACCATAAAGTTATTATCAATTTGCCATCTACTGTAGAAATGACATCACCAAATGTTTACGCTGACCAAATTGAATATATGTGTCGCAATTTAAAAAATAGAGAAAGCGTTTTAGTTAGCTTACATGCACACAATGACAGAGGTTGTGCAGTTGCTGCTTCTGAATTAGGCTTACTTGCTGGTGCAGACAGAGTAGAGGGTACTTTGTTTGGAAATGGCGAAAGAACAGGTAACGCAGATGTTTTGACAATTGGTATGAATATGTTTACACAAGGCGTTGACCCAGAATTAGATTTTACACATATGAATGATATCGTCAACATTTATGAAGATTCTACCCAAATGAATGTACACCCACGTCACCCATATGCAGGCGAATTAGTATTTACTGCTTTTTCTGGCTCTCATCAAGATGCTATCAAAAAAGGTATGGCTGCTATGAAAACACACCCAGAACATTGGGAAGTACCTTATTTGCCTCTTGACCCGAAAGATGTCGGTAGAAGTTATGACCCTATTATCAGAATCAACAGTCAATCTGGTAAAGGTGGCGTAACCTTTATATTGGAACAAAACTATGGTTTATATTTGCCAAAAGCATTCCAAAGAAATGCAGGAGATGTCATCACACATGTTTCTGATGAAATGCAGTCAGAATTGTCACCAGAGCAAATTTATGAAGTATTCCAAAAAGAATATGTTGATATTAGAACACCTTTACAGTTAAATTACTATAAAACACAAAGCGTTGACCAAGATTGGGATTTAGTTTCTATTGCGGCTGAAATTGAATTTCATGATAAAAAGTATTATATTGAGGGCGAGGGCAATGGTGTCGTTTCTGCTTTTTGCCATGCAGTAGAAGAAATTATTGGTATCCCAGTAGATATATTAGACTATCGTGGACATTCTATGGAATATGGCACAAAAGCAAGAGCCATTTCTTACATTGAAGCTAGAGGAAAAGATGGTAAAAAATACTATGGCGCAGGTACTTCCAGCAGCGTTGGAAAATCTTCCTTGCGTGCCGTAGTCAGCACTATCAATAAAATGTTAACAGCACAAGCTGAGTAAATAAAACCTTGGGCTTCGCCCAAACCCACTTCCTTTTTTGAAAAAAAGGAAGCGAAAAAACTTTAACACACACCAACGCATTGCGTTGGTGTGAATAAAAGTTCAAGCGATTATTTTTGCTTATAAAACCAATATTTTTAAGGAAACGTAATGTAATGAAGTTTCCTTGTTAAAGTTTTTGTCAAACTTTTTTTAAAAAGTTTGCAGGGTTTTAGGGACAGAGTCCCTAATGTTTTACTAAAAAAGGAGGAGTTTTACAATGGGAATGACAATGACACAGAAAATACTTGCAGCACACGCTGGTATGGAATGTGTAAGCGCAGGACAGTTGATACAAGCAAAATTAGATATTGTTATGGGAAATGATATTACAACAGCCGTTGCAATACCAGAATTTAAAAAAACAGGTGCAAAAGAAGTGTTTGATAAGGACAAAGTAGTTGTTGTATTAGACCACTTTACACCAAACAAAGACATTAAAGCAGCAGAACAGTGCAAAAGCTGTCGTCAATTTGCTTATGATACTGAAATTAAAAACTTTTTTGATGTAGGAGAAGTTGGTATTGAACACGCATTGTTGCCAGAAAAAGGCATTGTTGTACCTGGTAATGTCATTATTGGTGCAGACAGCCACACTTGTACTTATGGTGCATTAGGTGCTTTTTCTACAGGTATAGGCAGTACAGATATGGCAATCGGTATGGCAACAGGAGAATGTTGGTTTAAAGTGCCATCTGCCATCAAATTTAATTTAGTAGGCAAACCATCTAAATATGTTAGCGGTAAAGATGTAATATTGCATATTATTGGTATGATTGGGGTAGATGGTGCATTATATAAATCAATGGAATTTACTGGTGAAGGCGTAAAAGAGCTTTCTATGGACGACAGATTTACCATTGCAAATATGGCGATTGAAGCAGGCGCAAAAAATGGTATTTTCCCAGTAGATGAATTGACTATTGCCTATACAAAAGAACATTCTACCAAACCATATACCGTATATGAAGCAGATGCTGACGCTGTGTATGATGAAGAATATACCATTGATTTAAGTACACTTCGTCCTACTGTGGCATTTCCTCATTTGCCAGAAAATACAAAAACAGTTGACGAAGCAGGAGAAGTCAAAATTGACCAAGTCGTGATTGGTTCTTGTACAAACGGCAGATTTTCAGATATGAAAATAGCTGCGGATATTTTAAGAGGCAAAAAAGTTGCAAAAGGTGTTAGAACAATTATCATTCCTGCAACACAGAAAATTTATTTAGATTGTGTCAAAGCAGGTTATGTAGAAGATTTTATTAACGCTGGTGCGATTTTCTCTACACCAACTTGTGGTCCATGTCTTGGTGGGCATATGGAGATTATGGCAGCAGGAGAAAGATGTGTTTCTACCACAAATCGAAACTTTGTAGGACGTATGGGTCATGTAGAAAGCGAAGTATATTTAGCAAGTCCTGCTGTTGCCGCAGCATCTGCAATCGCAGGAAAAATTGCAAACCCAGAAGAATTGGAGGGCTAAGTCGTGGAAGCAAAAGGAAAAGTATTTAAATATGGTGATAATGTAGATACAGACGTTATTATTCCTGCTCGTTATTTAAATGTATCCAGCGGGGAAGAATTGGCAAAATATTGTATGATTGATATTGACCCTGATTTTGTTAATAAAATGAATAAAGGGGACATTATTGTAGCAACAAAAAATTTCGGCTGTGGTTCTTCAAGAGAACACGCCCCACTTGCTATAAAATGCGCTGGTGTTTCTTGTGTCATTGCGAGTACCTTTGCAAGAATTTTTTATAGAAATGCCATCAATATTGGTATGCCAATTTTAGAATGTGAAGAAGCAGCAAATGATATTGAAGATGGAAACGAAGTATCTATCAACTTTGATACAGGCGTTATTACAAATATTACCAAAAACAAAACTTACCAAGCACAGGCTTTCCCAGAATTTATTAAAAAAATTATGGAAGCAGACGGACTTGTGGCACAAACCAAAAAAAGATTGTCAAATTGAGATTGCAAAGAGGTAATTGATATGTTTAAAAAAAGGTTTTTGTTATTGTGTATGTTGCTATTTTTTGCTATGCTTTGTTCTTGCAACAATAGTAGTAGTGGTGGAGATGTTAGCAATGTAGTACAAACAGCAGACAGTTCTGACATTTATACTACTGAGGAAATTGAAAGTGCAATGAATGTTGTAAAAGACTACTTTAAAGACACAGAGGAATTTCAAGATTGCACATTGACAAAACTTTACTATGATGAAACAATATCTTCTAGTGAAAGTGCAGGCTGGGCAGAACAATATGCAGCAGAAGAAGCGATTGTTTTGTTGTCCAGTTTTGATGTTGGTTCAGAAAATCAGCATAGTGGATTAGACCAAAATAGAACTTATGACAAGTTTAAATGGATATTAGTGCGATCTGCACAAGGAAACTGGACATTAGAAACTTGGGGATATTAAAAAAGAAAAGAGGAGAAAAATCATGTCAGAATTTCATATTGCTGTAGTAGCTGGCGATGGTATAGGTCCAGAAGTCACAGAACAGGCAATTGCAGCATTAAATAAAATTGGGGAGTTATTCCATCATACATTTCATTTTAACAAAGTTTTAGCGGGAGGCTGTGCCATCGACGAAACAGGAAAATGCTTGCCTGTTGAAACATTAGAACAGTGCAAAAAAGCAGATTCTGTTATGTTAGGTGCAGTAGGTGGTCCAAAATGGGACAATGTACCTGGAGACCAAAGACCAGAAAAGGCATTGCTTGGTTTAAGAGAGGGCTTGGGATTATATGCCAACTTACGCCCAGCCATTATACACAAAGCACTTGCTGATGCTTGTCCTTTAAAACCAGAAATGATAGGCGACAACCTTGATATTTTGATTGTAAGAGAATTGACAGGTGGTATTTATTTTGGCGAAAGAGGTTACAGACAGGGAAAATATGGAAATGAAGCATATGATGTAGAAGCATATAGCGAAATGGAAATCAGAAGAATTGCAAAAAATGCCTTTGATGTTGCTATGCAAAGAAATAAAAAAGTGACAAGCGTAGACAAAGCGAATGTTTTAGAGAGTTCTCGCCTTTGGAGAAAAATTGTAACAGAAGTAGCAAAAGACTACCCAGAAGTAGAGTTAAATCATATGTATGTAGACAATGCGGCTATGCAGTTAGTTAGAAATCCAAAACAATTTGATGTCATTGTAACTTCCAATATTTTTGGTGATATTCTTTCTGATGAAGCAAGTATGATTACTGGCTC
>CAMXTM010000135.1 GCA_947246775.1 uncultured Clostridium sp.
CAGGCGTTGAAATTGATATGATAGTAAGGGGAATCTGTTGTTTGCGTTCTAAAATGCCTGACTATACAGAAAATATTAGAATTATAAGCATTGTAGGTAGATATTTGGAACATTCCCGTATTTATATCTTTGGCAAAGGCAAAGACGAAAAAATGTATATCTCCTCAGCGGATTTGATGACAAGAAATACTGTGCGTAGATTGGAAGTTGCAGCACCAATTTATGATGAAGAAATCAAAAATAGAATTCGGGCAATGTTCAATACGATGTTAAATGATAATGTAAAAGCAAGGGAACAAATGCCTGATGGAAAATATAAAAAGGTGAAAAAAGCATTGAGATTATCGGATATGTTAAATTCACAAGAATATTTTTACCAACAGGCATATGATAGAGCTGGGAATGGCATTGTAAAAAAAGAAGTGGAGCAGTATGACGATAGTATAAATGAGCTAGAGGAAACAGAAGAATTTGTGCAAGAAGACAAAGAGATGGCAGAAGTAACAGAAAAATCATGGGAGCAAGGTATAGAAGTCACAGAAGAAATAGAAAGTGATGACACAGTAGGTTATAAAGGGAATGGAAAGTCAAAAATGACAATACAATTTGGTGTGAATGATTAAATATATGAAGGGAGTTTTTATAAATGTATGCAGTAATTGATATTGGTTCTAATACAATTCGTCTTTGTACTTATGACGTTTCAGAGGGAGAAATCTACCCTATGCTGAACAATAAAAGTACAGCAGGACTTGCCGGCTATGTAAAAAAGGGGAAAATGACAAAAAAAGGAATCCAAAAGGCTTGTGATGTTTTAAATAAGTATAAAAAAATGATGGAACACTTTCCATTGGAAGAACTTTTTGTATTTGCTACAGCATCATTAAGAAACATTTCTAATACAGATGAGGCATTGCAGACCATTACAGCAGAAACAGGGCTTTCTATTGATGTGTTGACAGGATACCAAGAGGCGACTTTTGACTTTATTGGCGCAGCACATTCTATCAATTTGGATAAAGGACTTTTGCTGGACATTGGCGGCGGCAGTACAGAATTGTTGGTATATGAAAGAGGACAAATACAAAATGCGGTTAGTTTAACCTTTGGCTCTCTTTCCATGTTTTCTAACTATGTGTCAGGATTGTTCCCTACTAAAAAAGAAAAAAAAGAGATAGAAGATGTAGTAAAAAAAGAACTCAAAAAAGTCAAATTTTTAAATAATAAAACATTTGATAATGTGATAGGAATTGGTGGCTCTATTCGTGCAGCAAAAAATATGAATAATGATATGTTTGGACTGTCAAAGGATAATAATGTAATTATAGCGGAAGATATTCCAAAATTGCTAAAACAGTTTAAAGGGGAAGACAATGAAGTATTAAGAACAGTGTTAAAAGTGTCACCTGACCGTGTGCATACCCTCATACCTGGTATGATAGTGATGAATACAGTTTGTGAATATGTAAATTGTAAAGATATTATTATGAGTCCTTTTGGGGTAAGAGAGGGATATTTGTATCAAAAATTATTTTCAGAACAAGCGAAAAAACTATAAAAATTACAAATGAAAAAGGGGGAGAATTCATTGCAGTATAAAATGATTGTGTTGGATTTAGATGGCACATTAGTAGATTCTAAAAAGAAAATTTCTCAAAGAAATAAAGAGGCATTGCAAAAGGCAATGCAAAAAGGCGTAAAAGTAGTGCTTGCTTCAGGTAGACCTGTAAAAGGGGTCATGCCTAAGGCAGAGGAATTGGAATTAGAAAAAAATAATGGTTGTATCTTAGCCTTTAATGGGGGAAGAATTATTGATGTCACAACAGGAGAGTGCTTGTTTGAGGTAGACTTGCCAGATGGATATTTAAAGACGGTGTATGAGCTTTCCAGAAAATGTAATATTGGTTTAGTAACTTATGAGGGCAATGATAAATTGATAACCATAGATGACAATGAATATATACAGTTGGAGATAAGAGTAAACCATTTGGAAAGAGTTGTACCAAAGGATATGGTAGAATATGTCACCTTTCCTGTAGCAAAATATTTGCTTGCAGGAGACCCAAAAGAGGTGGAAAAGGCAGAGCCTATTTTTAAAGAAGCAGTTGGAAAAGAATTGAATGTGTTCCGCTCTGACCCATTCTTTTTGGAAATATTGCCAGCAGGAATTGATAAAGCATATGGCTTGCAAAAACTAATTGATGTATTGGGTATCAAAAGGGAAGAAGTGATTGCTTGCGGCGATGGCTATAATGATATTACGATGCTAAAATTTGCAGGGCTTGGCGTGGCGATGGGAAATGCTGTAGAACAGACCAAAGCAGCTGCAGATTATATTACACTGTCTCATGATGACGATGGTGTTGCGGCAGTAGTAGAGAAATTTATATTATAAAAGAATAGAACGCATCAACTTTATCAAAAAAGTTGGTGCGTTTTTGTATTTTTGTATTAAGGTAATTCTATTTCTGAAACTTCTTTATTTGGTACAGCTTGTTTGGAGTTTTTTACAAATTTTTTAACTTCTGTTGCGGCACGATTAATATTGATATTTGTGCCAGCGCCACCCACACAGCCACCAGGACAAGCCATACCCTCTATTAAACAGCCGTCCATTTTACCTGTTTTTGCCATCATAAGCATTTTTTTACATTCTGATAGACTTTGTGCGTGTTCAATCATAACATCTACATCATCATAGTAGGCATGGATACACTTTTCAATTGCTTCTGCAACGCCGCCCGAAACTGCATAACCACGTCCTGCGCCTGTAGCATCGTTCATAGGTACTTCTTTGTCAAAGGTTTCTAAATCAATGTCTTTTGCTTCAAACATTGCCCAGAGTTCTTCAAAAGTAATGACAAAATCAACATCGCTGCGCACACTTTTTCGGGAAGCCTCTAATTTTTTTGCAGCACAAGGACCTATAAAAACGACTTTACAGTCTGGGAATTTTTGTTTGATACTTCTTGCCGTTGCTACCATAGGGGTCAAAGAATTTGAAATTTTGTTTATAATTTCAGGGAAGAATTTTTTGGCTAACATAGACCAAGAGGGGCAACAAGATGTCAGTAAAAAGGGCAACTCACCAGAAACCACTTTTTCAACATAGTGGTGTGCTTCTGCCATAGCACCAATGTCTGCGCCAATTGCTACCTCAAAGACATCGGCAAAACCAAGCTCTAACAGTGCCGCTTTTATTTTTCCAGCAGAAACTTTTTCACCAAATTGACCGATAATAGCAGGCGCAACTTCTGCAATTACTTTTTGCTCTTTTTTCATGGCGCGTATAAGCTGAAAAATTTGGGATTTGTCGGCGATTGCACCAAAAGGACAGTTTACCATACACATACCACAAGAAACGCATCTTTCTGTGTTAATTTTAGCACGGTTTAAATCGTCACTCTCTATGGCATCGACACCACAAGCCGCAGCGCAAGGGCGTATTTTTTTGGATATTGCATCATAAGGGCAACTAGCTCTACATTTTCCGCATTTGATACATTTTTGTTGGTCGATGTATGCTTTCCCATTTATTCTAGTGATGGCATCAGTAGGACAAACTTCTTGACAAGGGTGTGCAATACAGCCGCAGCATTGGTCGCTCACTTCATATTTATTGACAGCACAAGCATTGCAGGCAGAGGGAATGACCTGTATGAGCGGAGGCTCATAATATTTTTCTGAAATGTTGCTTTCTTCGAGACCGCTTGTGATATGTACAGGCTGGTCTTCTGGACGCAAGGACATTCCCATAGCAAGGCGCACTCTTTCCGAAGCGATTGCTCTTTCTCGATAGATACTTTCTCTGTAATGTGGTGTGTCACCAGGTGAAATAATGTAAGGAATTGCTTCAATGTCGTCATTGATGTTGGTAGAAGAATAGGCGACTTTGGCAATTTCTTTAAAAACTTGTCTTCTTAATCTTGTAACAGGTGTGTCAAGACCTCTCATATTGTTTTCCTCCTAATTAGTTTTAAAAAAGTATTGCCCAAAATCAAAAAATATAATCAGCTTGTAATAAAAAGTTTTCATATTGTATGTTTTTATGACATAAATTTGTAGTAGACAAAAGGAGGTTTTATGATGATTAAAAAATGGAGTTCTTTTTTTGTAGCATTGCTGTATGCCCTTGCGACAACCTTTACGACAGCATTTGCGGCACAACAATATCCAAATTTAACAGACTTGGGCTTACAATCCAAAAGTGCTGTACTGGTTGAACCACAAACAGGCACAATATTGTACGAACAAAACAGCCATGAAAAACTGCCTCCTGCTAGTGTTACAAAAGTAATGACCTTGCTTTTGATATATGAGGCAGAGGCAGAAGGAAAATTCAATTGGGACGATATGGTAACGGTAAGCGAACACGCCGCATCTATGGGCGGTTCACAAGTATTTTTAGAACCACAGGAACAACAGACAGCAAGAGATATGACAAAATGTATCGCCATCGCCAGTGCAAACGATGCGGCAGTCAGTATGGCGGAGTTTGTGGCTGGAAGTGAAGAAAGTTTTGTAGAAAAAATGAATCTAAAAGCAAAAGAATTAGGTATGGAAGATACGCATTTTGTCAATGCTTGCGGTTTAGATGCAGATGGACACGTGACAAGTGCCTATGATATTGCCTTGATGTCAAAAGAATTGATTACAAAACACCCTGAAGTATTTGAGTTTACAAAGACGTGGCAGGATAGTATTGTACATAAAACAAGAAAAGGCGAGTCAGAATTTGGTTTGACCAATACCAATAAATTGCTAAAGTGGTATCCAGACTATGCTACAGGATTAAAAACAGGTTCTACAGGCAAGGCATTGTATTGTCTTTCTGGTACAGCAGAAAAAGATGGTTTGCAGCTAATTGGGGTAGTAATGGCAGCACCAGATTTTAAGGTGCGTTTTCAAGAAGTGATTAAATTGTTTGAATATGGCTTTTCACAGTATGAAATTAAAAGTGGTATGACACAAGGAGAAGTAGTAGGAGAGTTGCCTGTTTATAAAGGGACAGAAGATACAGTAGAAGTTGTAGTAAAAGAGCAAATCTCTATGTTGGGGCAAAAAGGGGAAAATGCAGAAATCGAAACACAAAAAGAAATATTGCCTTCTTTAAAAGCACCTTTTGAGGAGGGTACGAAAGTAGGGGAAATGGTGTATTATATCAATGGGGCAGAAGCAGGCAGATGTGACTTGATAACAGCAAAAGAAGTCAAAAAAGCGACTGTAGAAAAAATGCTACATAGATTGTTCCAAAAATGGTGTTTGTGATGAAATAAAAAAGATGGCTAGCATTGCTGAGCTGTCTTTTTTGTTAAAAAAGGACGTGCAGAAAACGTTGTATTGATAAGGTTTTTGGAATTTTGCAATGTATTTTTTGCGACAATGCAATGAGTAGAAATTTATTCCAAAATGTATACCTTTTGGGACAAATTTTAATGTAGCCAAAAAGATACACTTTTTATAAATTTTCTTGGCTTTACTATACCATAATTTGTTTGAAATGTCCAAGAAAATTTTTAAAATTGCTAAAAAATCAGAAAAAAACTGTTTTCCCAAAAGGTATACCTTATGACAATATTTTCTATTATTTTATTTTTAAATTTTTTCGAGTTTTTAAATTTGAAATATTTTCCAAAAAAGAGGAGTGCTATAAAATAATTTTACAATATTTTACAGTCTAAAATCATTGTGAAAATTGCACAAAAAAATAAGGTGGAAAAAATTTACATGTAATTTAAAAAACATTGGATTTTAAACAAAATCGTTTTTTGACTATAACAACATATTAAAAATTTAATAAAAACAGCGATTTTTTTTGAAAAAAACATAGAAAATGAAGTATAATAAAGCTATACTATAGTTTGAAATACTGAAAAATAGGCAATATACTAGGTAAAATAGAAAAAATTTTTGTCAAAAAGTATACCTTTTGATAAATTTTTTGAAGTAACAAAAAGAATACAAATT
>CAMXTM010000136.1 GCA_947246775.1 uncultured Clostridium sp.
TGTACCGAAAAGCCTGTGCTACAATACCTTGTTCTATGGTATCACCACGAGCAAGACGTTCAATTTCCATAACAAGTACACCAGCCCATTTACCTTGTTCTACTTCTTGTAGCATCTGTTGCATAACGGGACGAGCAGAAAGTGTTTCACCTGAAACAATTTCTTTATAAATTTCAGTCACATTTAATTGTAATTTTTTTGCTAATTCTAGTAGTATATTTTGGTGTCTTGCAAGGGTTTCTCCCTCTCCTCGTGATTCTGCTTCCATATCTGCACGGGATTTTCTTAAATATAAACAATATTGCATTTTTTTCACTTCCTTTGTTTTATCCTATGATAGAAACAAGGGAATTATCAAAAATAATCATAAAATTACAGCATATAATAAAAAATAGAATGTTGTAGGAGAGTGCTGATATGGAACAAAAAGAAATACCACATATTGTAAAAGAATTTTATGTTGGGTACAGTAAAGTAAAAATAGCAGATAACTATTATAGTAATAAATCAAAAGAGGAGATAGATAAAATATTAAAAAAAATTGCACAAATAGCATTACAAGATAATAGAGTAAATCAGAAAGATTAAAAAACCATATTTTAATACATAAAAAATGCACCACCAAACAAAATACATGATTTTTTCATGTTTTTTATTTGAGGTGCAATTTTATTTTTCGATTTTATGATGGTGCATACTCTGAAAATGGCACATCATCGTATAGGAATTTGTTAAGCATATCGGCTGCTTGTTCTAGGTCATAGTGATATACCCACAACTCTACTCCCTCTACTTCTGTTTTTGTTTTATAACCATCTGTTTTAATGTAGTCATTAGGGAAGCTATCTTGCTCTAATACTAAATTTTTATTCATGGCAACAGGTGCTAACTGCAATATTTCTGCATCAGTCAAAGAGGTTTCCATCATAGGCATCAGTGTTTTGACATAAGAAGGATATTGAAAAGGACTTAATCCTTTTGCTTTTTCAAACAAACACATCATTACTTTTCTTTGTCTGCCCGTTCTCATATCATCGTTGTCATTTTTCCTAATTCTGGAATAACTAACAGCTTGTTCCCCATTGAGATGAACTGCTCCTGTTTGCTGTATTTTTTCTACACCAGGCGCAACATATTTATTTAATTCTAGTCTTTCGCCCTCATTGATTTCTACATCAATACCGCCCATTTGCTCTATAATTTCTGCTAACTGCTCAAAATTGACTGTAATATAATCTGTAATGTCCATACCAAAGTTTTCATTTACCGTTGCCATAGCAAGTTCTGGACCACCATAAGAATAAGCATGTGTGATTTTTGTTCTGCCATATTTTGGTATATTGACATAAGTATCTCTTGCAATAGAAACCATTTTGACTTTTCCCTTGTTGCCATCAATCGATACTACCATAATTGCATCAGAATTGCCTGTATCTTCTCCATTTCTCGAGTCTACACCAAAGACGGCAATATTTTTGATTTTCATTTCGACAGATTGTATTTGTTGCTCCTCGTTGATGCTAAGTTCTGTTTCATCAACAACTTCTCTTGTCATATCTTTTGTATAATACTTAAATGCAGCAAAAGCACCTCCTGCACCTAAAAATAATATAAAAAATACGATTAAAAAGGTTCTAATAAATATTTTTCTTAATCTATGCTGTTTTTGCTTTCTTTGAACCCTTGTGCCTACTGGTGGTGGCATAGTTTGTTGCATTTGCCGATTAGCTTGTTGCCTGTTTGCTGTTACTTGAGGTGGGATATGTATTTGTTGTTGTCTTTGCTGAGGCGGCATAGCCATATGCTGTCTATTTGCTCCCATAGGTTGAGGTTGTCTGTTGGGCTGCGTTCTGTTTGATTTTATTGGTTGTGGTTGTCTATACATTTGTTTGCTTCTATCTATTGGCGGTTGTTGGTTTATCTGTTGCCTGTTTCTATCCATTTGTGGTGGCTGTCTATAAAATTGTTGTCTGTTTCTACGTTCTCCATCGTCTTTACTCACAAAGTCCCCTCCAGAATTTATTTTTTTTACTTTATATTACAACACACAATTAACTATACCATAAAACCTAGTTTTTTGACAATGTTTTCATGCAAAAAAGGATTTGAAAAGATTTCAAAATTTTTTTTATACTTATTTAGTAAATAGGCGACATAAAAATATAAAAAGTCTGAAATTTATACATTATATGCAATAAACCAACAAAATTTATGTAGAATCATTTACAATAGTTTTGTTTTATAGTAAAATTCTTTTATCTAAAATAATAAAATATTCGCAAAAATTACAAGTTCTATTATGATAAGACAATTTATTATATACAAGGAGGGTAATATGAGAGAGAAAGCAAAATACATAAGGATAGGCATTGTAATAGGTGTAATTTTAATACTTGCTTTAGAAATTGCCTTAGCAATAGGATTTAAAGGATTTTTAAAAAGAGATTCCAGCAAAGTAGATATTCGTTTAATCAATGAAGAAATTAAAGATATTGGAGAACTTGCTACAGTAGAGTATTTGTATACAAATGCTGACAAGTTAGAAAAACCTATGGAGTTACTTGGAAAAGATATTCCAATTTCATTCACTACAAAATCACTTGTAACAAAATGGAATGGTTCAATTAAGGCTGGGATAGATATTGACAAAGTAGAAGCAAAAGAAAATAAAAAAACAAAAGAGATAATTGTATCTATTCCAAATGCCAAAATACTTTCACATGAAATAGATAATGAAAGTATAGAAACGCTTGATGAAAGAGATGGACTATTTAATAAAGTTAAAATTGATGATGCGAGAGAGCTTGATGCAAAATCTAAAAATACGATGGAGCAAACAGCTATAGAAAGAGGCGTATTAGAAAGGGCTTTAGAAAATGCAAAAGAAATTATTTATAAGATTATCAATACAGATGTATTAAAAGAAGAAGGCTATACAATTGTATTTGAGGTAATAGAAGAATAGTAAAAAATAAAAGGCACTAACCATTTGTGGAAAGTGCCTTTTGTTTTTTACTTAACTATTCTACTGGCATACCTGCTTTTTGATATAATGCATAAAAGTGATTGGTTGGACCTACACCCTTACCAATATCCAGTGCGTGTTCAATCGCAACAGTAATATATTCTTTTGCTGCTTTGACAGCTTGTTCTGCTGTTTTACCTTTTGCCAAATTTGCTGCGATAGCTGAGGACAATGTACAGCCTGTACCATGTGTATTTTTTGTGTGTATTCTTTGTCCTGTTAGTGCAACATAATCTTTGCCATCATAAAAAATATCTGTAGCATCATTTTCTAAATGTCCACCTTTTATCAGGACATTTTTTGCACCCATATCATATATTACTTTTGCTGCCTTTTTCATATCTTCTATATTTTTAATGTGCATATCAGTAATGACTTCTGCTTCAGGCAAATTTGGTGTTACAACATAGGCAAGTGGTATTAGTTCACTAATTAATGTTTGTTTTGCCTCTGGCTGCATTAAATCAAAACCACTTTTTGAAATCATAACAGGGTCTAATACGACATTTTTTACATCATACTGTTTTAATTTTTCTGCAATCGCCTGAATGGTTTCAATTTGGGAAACCATTCCTATTTTTACCGCACTCACTTCTATATCTGTAAAGATAGCATCTATTTGCCCTTTTATAATAGATGGTGTAATGTCTTGACAGCCAAAAACACCTTGTGTATTTTGCACTGTAACCGCTGTAATCACGCTCATACCATAAGTACCTAATGCAGAAAACGTTTTAATATCCGCTTGTATGCCTGCTCCGCCACAAGTGTCACTTCCCGCAATTGTTAAAACACATTTCATTTTTTACACACCCCTTACGATTCAATTATTTTTTTTGCTGTTGCTACAAATGCTTTGGACTGTAATATAATTACAGCAATAATACTGCCGCCTATTGTACTGATTAAAAATGGCACAACATAGGCAAAAGCACCTACTGCATTGCCCATAATAAAGATAGCAATTGGGACTGCCAAAAATCCGCCTAGTATGCCTGTACCAAATATTTCACCTAATGCAGTAAAATAATTATTTTTTGTCAAACGATATACTTGCCCTGCAAGTAATGCGCCTACCATACTACCAGGAAAAGCCATTAACGAGCCTGTTCCCATAAAGTTCCTTAGTAGTGAAATGCAAAATGCATTTACTACACCATAGTATGGTCCTAATAACACCGCTGACAGCACATTGATAGTGTGTTGAACAGGAAAACATTTTGATGCACCTATGGGGATATAAATAATTTGTCCCGCTAAAGCACCAATGGCAATCAACAATGCAGATATTGTTAATTTTTTTGTTTTCATAATGCATACATCTCCTTTTTTATTCTTGTTTAAAAATAGACAGTGATAGTAATGTTTAGGGGAAAAAACAAAAAAGCATAGCAAATAATTTTTGCTATGCTCTATGCACTAAACCGCTTCCCTACGTTGGTATTATCCAAATCAGGTTCAAGGGTACAAAAAATTCGTTTTTGTTCTCAGCTAATCTCCATTAGCACCCCCAGCAATATTACTATTTAATAACAGTATAAGCTTCTTTTTCTATTCTGTCAATGCTTTATTGTGATAATGTTGTAATTATATCAAAATCATTGATAAGGTATATGGGCAAATTCTTCTGTAGCAATATCATTGAGGGTTGCCTTTGCTTCTGGTGTAACCATAGAAAATTTTTGGCTAAGATAGCGTAGAGATGCACCAAGTTCACCATCTGGACCACCATATTGTTCAATCATAATTTTTGCTAATCTTGCATCTGGTGTTGTAATTTTAATCGGAAATTCTAATTTTTTTTCATAAATCCACATTTATTTACACTCCTTTCCTGCAAGGGAATAATTAAACTGTGACTGCCAAGGCCAGTAATTATTTTTCCACTGCCAATTTTGCGTATCTGTTGCATAACTTCTAAAAGAACATAAAGGCCCAAAAGCATCTTCATATTTTGCTCTTACAGTATCTGCTGCTACAATGACTTGATTATAAGCATCAATTGCTTCTGCATCTTCAGGGTGTGTATTCAAATATAATCCTAAATCTACTGCCATAAAATCCAACTGTGTTAAACTGTTTAAGAGTTCTTCTCTGTTCATGACTAGCCCTCCTTTACGAAAATTTTATTAAATTGCTTCCTTGTACATAAGGTTGCACCAAATCGCTAAAAGCAGTACCACATACTAAACTTTGTTCTTCTGTCATTTTATTTGCATTAGGTTGAGGCGCAACATATGCCTGTGACAGACCGATTGTGTTAATCAGCCAAGCGTTGCAATCCATTTCTGTTGATGTAGTATTGCCATTTGATGTACCGCCTGTTGTACTGCCAGCACCGTTTTGACAAGGACACATTTTTCTATTTGCTTGTATAGTAGAAACGGCAGTTTGTTCCATTATAAAATCATCACACATTTCTTTCACAATAAAGCCCTCCTTTTTTTTATTGTTGTTACATTAACTAAAATATGCGATAATCAATAATGTGTGCTTATCTACTCTGCAAAAAACAACGTGCTATGTTTTCGCACGTTGTTGTGATTTTAATAGGTTACAGTAATTGTATTGTCTTGCTCTATGATATTTTCTTGAGGAATTTCTAATATTTTAAATAGTGCTGTCATAGGAATATAAAATCTGTCCTCTTTTATTTCTGCTGCTTCGTCCATTTCTATTTCCACGCCATTGACGAGCATTTTATTACTGTCTTTGGTAAATACAACATCTTTTGCAATAGAATACCATGTTTTCAGCGTCAAAGTATTATTTTGACTATTCCATAATGTATCAAATTTTATTTTGTTAAAATTAAAATAATCTATATTTTTTACAGCTATCATTACTTGATTGTTTTTGATATAGCCAGAAACATCATTTTTCATTGCAACGACATCGCTAAAGGAAACTGTTCCATTGTCATTTTTATCTA
>CAMXTM010000137.1 GCA_947246775.1 uncultured Clostridium sp.
AGACGGTCTTCTTCCAAAATATCCAGTTGTTTATGATAAGGCATACAAATAATTGCTCTATCACTAATTTTTAAATTTTCTGGTGTGATTTTTACACCAGCATCTGTCAATTTTTTCTTTTCATTGCTCAAATGCTCCAAATCAATTACCATACCAGTTCCCATAATATTGACAACTTCTTCTCTTAATATTCCAGATGGCAAAAGATTTAAGATAAATTTTCCTTTGTCATTGATGACAGTATGTCCTGCGTTGTTTCCTCCTTGATAACGGGAAACAATATCATAATTTTCGGACAAAAGGTCAACCATTCTACCCTTTCCTTCATCTCCCCAGTTAATACCTACGATTGATGTTAACATAAGTAAAAACACATCCTTTCCAATGTGATAAATTACAACGTATCAATTATAGTATACTTAATAGGGTAAAATCAAGTTTTTCTGCTATTTCTGTCAGAAATTTGTTTTTTTATTACAATAGAGTATTAGAAAGACAAGGAAAGGAGGGACAACGTATGGAAGAACAAAAATTACTAGAACTACTCCAAAATCACCCAGAAAAAGGATTGCAACAAATGATGAAACAATATACAGGCATTTGCTACAGTATTGTCAAACAACGTCTTGCTGATTTTTCTCAACAAGAAATAGAAGAATGTGTTAGTGATATATTTGTGGATATTTTTAACGGCAGAGAACACATTTCCCTACAAAAAGGCTCTATTAAAACCTACATTTGTGTAATTGCCAGAAGAAAAGCCGCACAAAGATACAAAAAACTTATTGAAAAACAATCTTTGCCGCTAACAGAAGAATTACAATCCCCCAAAAATGAATACGAACAAATAGAAAATCGTTCTATTCTCTTAAAATGTATACAAGACTTAGGTGAGCCAGACAGTCATATTTTTATTATGAAATACTATTTCGGCTACAGCACAAAAATCATTGCACAAAAATTTGACTTAAAAGAAAACACAGTCGACAAAAAAGTGCAAAGAGGACTGCAAAAATTAAAAAAAGCACTGAAAGGAGGTTTCTTTTATGAATGACAACATAAATGATTTTTTAGATAGCATTACGCAACAAGAGTTAGAACAGTGGGAGCAAATTGACTTGATTGATATGGAAGACAAACTAGCACAAAAAAGAATACAAAAATATAGTAAAAAATCTGTCGTGGCAGCCGTATTGGTTTGTATACTAGGTATTACAGCAATGTCAACGGAAGCCGTCCAAGCGGCACTAGAAAGAGTATTTCACTTTATCCCAAATATTGGTCTTGTGGAAAGTGATGTGGCATACGATGTGGAAATTATTTGCGGAAAACTAGAAAAAGAAAATGTCACAGTAGAACTAACAGACTGCTATGTAAAAGAGCATTGTCTGTTAGGTACAATTTATATTACGGATACTAGCCCTTATGACAATGATGTAGAAACAGACGAAGATATTACAAATCAAGACAATATGATGAAAGAAATGTACGAAAAATATAGTGTTATACTACACCATGCCCAACAGCAGCACACACTTTATTTTTCAAGAAGTGGTTACAGTATCAGCCCAAATAAAAGACAAGTCAGAAAATGTATGCAAGTTATTATAGATAAATCAGATACAGACAAAAATTATGAAATAGAAATAGCAGGTTTTGAACAAAAATTATCATTCCGTCTAAAAGAAGCAAAACAAATTTCAGATTTAAAACAAATTGGTAAAACAGTTACACAAAATGGCAGTTCAATTACTGCAACAGCAGAAATGACAGAACAAGGCGCAAAAATCGATTACTATGCCATTTGTTCAGAAGAAGCTAATACAGTTGGTCAATTTGGTGAACAAGCAGAATTTCGCTATGTTATGCCTTATTTTGAAAGCATACCAAATGCCATTTATGAATGTTATTTAAAAACAAAATCAGGTGATATTTTATCCCCGATTAGGAAAAAACCATTAAAAGAAAACGGTGGAGAAGTGATATTTGATGCTACAAAAAAGGATTTTCCAGCTACATTTTACTATACTTCCCTATCGGCGAAAACAGATGAATGTTATTATTTTGACCTGCCTGTCCCAGAAATCGGACAAACCATGCCACTAGATATTAGTGTGCCTTTTGAATATGGTATAGTAAAAGTATTATCTGTTAGCCGTACAAAATCAATGGAACAAACTGGTAACATGATACAAGACCCACAAACAGGCAATATGATACATGAAAAAATAGAAATGGATACTTTTACAGCAAATGTGCATATTGAACCAACTCAAACGCAAAGAATATTAAATTATATTAATGTAGATGCGCCATTAGAATATTGCAGAAGTAAAAGTATTGATGTAGAAGAAGATGACTTTTTTACACAAACATTTGAAATAAAACTAAATTCTAATAAAATTGATGACAAAGAAAGTATTAAAATAAAATTATATAATCCTATTTATTGGATAGTAGGAGAATATGCTATCCCAGTCAAGTTAAAATAACACAGCAATACTGACCACTTTGTTTTTTTGTTTTTTACTAAGTGGTCAGTATTTTTTATGATTAGAGCAATTCTTGATAGGATTCTATATACTTATCCGCTAAAGTTTTAATTTCTTCAAAATCATTAGGGCGAGTGCTTTCCGCTACTGCAACTGTATAAAAACCGCCTTTTTTAGCAGAACGTATGGCGTAAAGTGCATCTTCAAATACAAGTGTATTTTGTTTATTTCCTCCCAAACGCTCCATTGTTTTTTCAAATACTGTAAAATCCTTTTTCGTCAAGCCCATTTCTGTACAAGTGGCAATAAATTCAAAATATTGCAGTATGTCAAGGCGTTCTAGTGCTGCTAAAATATAACTTGGTTCAGAAGCTGTCAAAATACACATTTTTGTACCCTGTTGTCTTTGTTTTTCTAAGTATTCCTTTACAAAAGGCTTTAATGGTACCGTATTTTTATATTCTTCTGCTACCATAGAAATAATTTCTAAAACAATTTCATCAACTGTTTTTGGAATGTCAAACGCCTCTTTAAAACTCAGTGCTGTTTCAGGTAAAGTTTGTCTTTTGATTTGTTCATCTAGGTCAGCAGGAATCTCAAAGCCATATTTCCGCAAAAAATCTTTTCCAACATTTTTCCATATTGGCATGGAATCTATCAATGTACCATCTAAATCAAATATGATATAGTTTTCCATATTTTCCCTCCTTTTTTTATAAATATGCTTCAAATTTTTTGTTTGCACAAATGCCAATTGTCATAGGGCCTGTGTGTGTGGCAATTGTTGCACCAATTTGAAATGGTTCTATCATATCTATATCGCCCAAGTCATTTTTTAATATGGCTGCAAAAGGCTCTACTTCTTCTGGTGTGTTTGTCGTGCCTATTGTAAAAGTAAAATCAGAAAGCGCAAAATGATTTTGTTCTATATAATTTTTAGTTAACTCTGATAGTTTAAGCATAGCCTTTTTACGGCTGCGTGCCATGCCTGCTTTGTTGATTTCTCCATTTCCCAATACAATCAATGGCTTAATATTTAATATACTGCCAGAAAGTGCTGCAACTTTTCCAATCCTGCCGCCCTTTTCTAAATGGGTCAGCGTCCCTACCATAAAAAAAATACGACTATCTACTTTTGCCTTTTGTACATAGTTGTGTACTGCATCAATATCATACCCTGCTTGTTGCATACGTGCAGCTTCCCTCACAATTAGATATTGCGAGCCAGTCGCCGCCCAAGAATTTTCAATATATATTTTTCTATCTGTGTACTTTTCTTCTAGCATTTGCTTTGCGGTCATCGCTGACTGAAAAGAACCGCTCAAGGTATCCGTAATCGTAAAACAAATCACATCTTTTCCACTGTCTAATGCAGTAGAAAAGGCATTTATATAATCCTGCACAGGTGGCAAGGATGTCTTTGGAAATATATTTTGGTCTATCATAGTGCTGTAAAATGTGGTCAGCGGAAGTTCCTCAATTTCTTTTTGATATGTCTTTTGGTCTAACGAAACATAAAAAGGAATTGTAACAATTTGATATTGCTCTATCACTTTTTGGGGAATGTCCGCAGCACCATCACTAAAAATTTGAAATATAGACATGATATTCTCCTTTCCGAATCAGTCATTTATTATAACAATATCATAACAAATATACTAGCTGTTTTCAATTATAAATATTGTAATATGTAGTATAAAAAACTATATTTCAAAATAAACATATTTTTAAAATTTATATTGAAAAAGTATTTATACTATTGTATAATTTAAAATTGTGTATAATAAATTTTAAAAGAGATGTTCCTTGCATAACCATCTCGAAAATAAAAAACAGGGAGGAAACAAAAATGATGAAACAAACAACAGAATTACAAGAGCAGTCAAAAAAGAAATTGACAACAAAAGCGATTGCTATGACAGGTATTGTTGCAGCAGTATATGCTGTCACAACACTTGCTATTGCACCGCTCAGCTTTGGAGCAATACAACTTCGTTTTTCGGAAGTGCTTGTATTACTTGCCTTTATTGATGCAGGATTTGCTCCAGGATTGATATTAGGCTGTGTGATTGCAAATGCCTTTAGCCCTATGGGTATGGTAGATGTTGTATTTGGTACTGCTTGTACCACAGCCGCACTAATTGGCATTACAAAATCGAAAAACCTTTTTATTGCAACATTATGGCCTACCATTTGTAATTCCTTTATTGGTGTAGAATTGTACTTAGTTCTGGGACTGCCTTTACTTTTTTCTATGGCGACTGTAGCACTGGGAGAATTTGCAGTTGTTACTTGCATTGGCTATCCTTTGTTTAAAAAAATATTAAGCCATGAAAAATTAGTGGAACAGCTAAAAATATATTGATAAGCGAATGCCATAATTACAGCCATTGTAATTATGGCATTTTTTTTATATAATAATAGCAAGAGGTGGAACAATGAATACAAATAGAAAATATAAGGATTCTGTCTTTACACGATATTTTTCAGATAAGCAAAAACTACGCTTGTTGTACAATGCTTTAGAAAATACAAACTATGGCGAAGAAACAGAGGTTAATATCATTACTTTAGAAGATGTGCTTTTTATGAATCA
Source organism: uncultured Clostridium sp. (assembly GCA_947246775.1). Lineage (GTDB taxonomy): Bacteria > Bacillota > Clostridia > Lachnospirales > Anaerotignaceae > Coprocola. The sequence goes on from CAMXTM010000137.1 coordinate 5,089, forward strand.
AAAAAATGATATTTGCTTTACAATAGATAATAAATTTATCCTATTGATAGAACATCAAAGTACTATTAACAATAATATGCCTTTGCGGTGTTTGCTCTATATTGCTAGAGAGTATGAAAAGCTGATTGATAAGAATATTATTTATAGGAGCACCTTGCAGCAAATACCAACACCACATTGCTATGTATTGTATAATGGTGCTGCAAACTATCCTAAAGAAAAAATATTGAAGTTATCAGATGCTTTTTTAGTATCACAAACTCCCCCAGAATTAGAACTAACTGTCAAGGTCATCAATATCAATTATGAAGAAAATCATGCAATTGTACAACAATGTCAAGATTTAAAAGAGTATAGTTATTTTATATCAGTCGTAAGAGCTTATCTAAAAAAAGGTTATGAATTGAATCAAGCAATTATCAATGCAGTCAAAATTTGCGTCAATAAAAATGTGATGAAAGAGTTTTTAGAAAAAAATGCAAGTGAGGTGTTAAATATGTTGTTTACGGAATTTGATATGGATACTGCTATTGAAGTTTGGAAAAGTGAAGGAAAAGAAGAAGGTAGAAAAGAAGGTAGAAAAGAAGAAAAACTTCAAATTGCTAAAAATTTACTTGATATATTAGATATTGAAACAATATCTAATAAAACTGGTTTATCTATTCAAGAAATTAAGAAATTGATTTAGCCCTTACAAAATTACAAACAAGAGATTAGCACAATGGGGGACTTCTCGCAAGTAAAAGAGTTCCCCATTATTATTTTTTTGATATCCTTATCACAGCAATAAGCAGAAGCAAAGTGTGAACTTTATAAAACAGGGAGGAATACAATGGAAAAATTAGGGCGTTT
>CAMXTM010000138.1 GCA_947246775.1 uncultured Clostridium sp.
TGCAACGGTATCCCTCCATATACTACAAAAAAAATCAGCACGGGCAAACCAACAACACTTGAAAGAATCCTAATTGCCATATCGTTCCCCTCCTCCTGCTATTTTCTACCCCCAAAACGTCTTTCTCTATTTTGGTACTGGTAAATTGCTTCTTTTAAATCATATTCCGTAAAATCAGGCCACAGTTTTTCTGAAAAACATAATTCAGAATATGCAATTTGCCATAGCAAAAAATTACTAATTCGTTCTTCTCCACTTGTCCTAATGAGAAGCTCTGGGTCTGGTATCCCTTTTGTATCTAAATATTGTTCTATTTCTTTTTCTCCAATTTCGTCTGGTTGATATTTGTTTTCTACCACATCTTGGCTTAATTTCCTTATCGCTCTCAAAAGTTCATCTCTACCACCATAATTTAATGCAATATGAAGACTCATACCACTTTTATCTCTTGTCAAGCGCTCCAATTCTATTATCTGTTGTTGTATATCCTCATCTAAACGTCTAATATCCCCTATAATATGAACACGCACATTATCCTTTTTTGCTCTCTCAATATAATTTTTTAAGTATTCCCTCAGCAAATCCATAATGCCTTTTATTTCTTCATCAGAACGTTTCCAATTTTCTGTGGAAAAAGCATACACTGTCAAATGCTCTATTCCCAAATCTATCGCCGCTTGGGAAATATTTTCCAATGTCTTCGCTCCCGCTCTATGTCCTGCCTTTCTTGGCAATGCCCTTTTTGTTGCCCATCTTCCATTACCGTCCATAATAATGGCAACGTGCTTTGGCATATTATTTTCATCTAATTGCATTTCCTCTTTATTATTATTCATAAAAGAAAACATTTCTTTCTCCTCCTAAAAAATCCCCCCAGCTAAACAATACAGTAAGGACAGGAAGACATATTATCCCCTGCCCTTTACTTATCTTATTTATACAGACAATATATCTTTACATTTCGTATCGCATTTTATATCGATTTCCCCTACATATTTATCTGTTAATTTTTGTATTTTTTCTTCCAAATCTTTTAATTCATCTTCTGGAATCTCTTTTTTCTTTTCCATTTTTTTGAAAGTATCAATCGCATCTCTACGTATATTACGCAACGCTACTTTCGCATTTTCAGCTTTCTTTTTTACATCTTTTGTCAATTCTTTTCTACGTTCTTCTGTTAATTCTGGGAACACAAGACGGATTACTTTACCATCATTATTTGGATTGATGCCCAAATCAGATGCAGAGATTGCTTTTGATATTGCCTTAACCATAGAAGCATCCCATGGCTGAATTTGTATCAATCTTGCTTCTGGTATTGTAATATTTCCTACTTGATTAATAGGTGTTGGTGTGCCATAGTAATCTACTGTGATTTTATCCAAAACGTGTGGATTCGCACGCCCTGCACGAATTGTAATGTATTCCCCCTCCAATGATGCTAATGTTTTTTTCATCTTGTCCTCATAAACAGTTGTGTCTGTTGCCATACTTATTCCTCCTACCTTTTTTTTACATTATTTAAGCCGTTACAATTGTACCGATTTTTTCACCGCTTACTGCGCGAATAATACTATCTTTGTCATTTAAACCAAATATTACTACTGGAATTTTTCTCTCAAAACAAAGATTTGCTGCTGCCATATCAATGACTTTTAAATTATTTTTTACAATATCTTCTGATTTGATACAGTCGATTTTTTTTGCATTCGCATTGATAGCTGGGTCACTATCATATACACCATCTATATTTTTTGCAAAAAACAATCCATCTACATCTAGTTCTGCACCCCTCAATGCTGTAATTGTATCAGTAGAAAAGAATGGGTGTCCTAAACCTCCAGCAAATATGACTACTTTTCCTTTTTCTAAATGCACTAAAGCACTTTCCTTTGAAAAAAGTTCTGTCATTGTGCCAACAACAAATGGTGTTTGTACTACTGCTCCAACCCCTTTTTGTCGAAGTGCATCTGCTACATAAATCGCATTCATTACTGTGGCAAGCATACCAATTTGGTCTGCTTTTGTTCTATCCATTTGAGAATCAGCACTTCTTCCACGCCAAAAATTGCCACCGCCTATTACTAGACTTACTTGTGTCCCTTTTTCTAACACTGCTTTTATTTGTCTTACAAGCTCGTCCACAACAGGCTGAAAAAATGCATCTCCCTTCTGTTCTCCTGCCAACGCTTCCCCACTGATTTTTAATACGATTCTTTTATACATTGCAACAGCTCCTTTCTTTACTAATGTACCACACAACTATTTAAAATGCTATATCTTTTTTGTTTTCTGATTAAATTTATTATAAAATATCCAAAAAAAGGAAACACGCACAAGCAATGTTTCCTTTTAATTTGTTTCCTAAAGCAGTATTACTGCATTTGTTTTGCTACTTCAGCAGCAAAGTCTTCTTCTTTTTTCGCAAGTCCTTCGCCTGTTTCAAAACGTACATAACGTGTAATTTCAATATCTGCTCCTACCTCTTTTGCCACAGAATTGATATACTGTTGTACTGTCATGTCGCCATCTTTTACATAAGCTTGCTCTACTAAACAAATTTCTTTTAATTCTTTTTTCAATCTACCTTCAATCATTTTTGCAATGATATTATCAGGTTTAGAAGCGTTTTTAGGGTCTTCTTTTGCCTGTACTGTCAAAATTTCTGTCTCTTTATCAATAAATTCTTGTGGAACATCTTTTGTTGCAATAAATTGTGGGTTCAATGCTGCAATTTGCATAGCAATGTTTTTGCCCAATTCTTCCAAAGCATCAGCTTCTTTTTCGCAAGCTAATTCAATCATAACGCCAATTCTTCCGCCGCCATGAATATAAGAAACTAATTTACCTGCATTTTCTCTTGTATATCTTTCAAAACGTCTAATATTTAAGTTCTCACCAATCACTGCAACTTGTTGACTCAATTCTTCTTTTACTGTAAACTGTGGGTCATCTGCCCATGTTTCAGCAAAAAATGCGTCCATATCTGCTGCTGTTGAAGTAGTCACTTGTTTTGCAACAGCGTCAACATAATCACGGAATTTTTGATTTTTTGCAACGAAGTCTGTTTCAGAGTTCACTTCTACAATTGCTCCTACTTTATTATCTTCAGACAAATGGATTGCAACAATACCCTCTGCTGCAATTCTTCCTGCTTTTTTCGCAGATGCTGCAAGTCCTTTTTCTCTCAAAAGTTCTACTGCTTTATCCATATCATTATTTGTTTCTTCCAATGCTTTTTTGCAGTCTAACATACCTGCACCTGTCATTTCTCTAAGTTCTTTTACTTTTTTCATATCTACTGCCATGATTTTTTAACCTCCATATTTTTTTGTGGATATTATTTATTTTCTAAAAAAAGCCTCAACCCACAATGTTGGCTGAGGCTTGGGCATATGCCTTTTATTATTCTGCTATTTCTTCTTCTACTGCTTCCTCTGCACCAGCCATTTCTTCGCCTTGTTTAGACTCAATAACAGCATCTGCTATTTTAGAAGCAATCAATTTTACTGCTCTAATTGCATCGTCATTTCCTGGAATGACAAAATCAACTTCTTCAGGGTCACAGTTTGTATCAACAATCGCAACAATAGGAATACCTAATGTATGTGCTTCTTGTATTGCAATTCTTTCTTTTCTTGGGTCAACAATAAACATAACATCTGGTACTCTTGTCATTTCCTTAATACCACCCAAGTTATTTTCTAATTTTTCTTTTTCATGCATCAATGCAGCAACTTCTTTTTTTGTTAATACATCAAATGTACCATCTGCTTGCATTTCTTCCAATTCTTTTAATCTTGCAATTCTTGTTTTAATTGTAGCAAAGTTTGTGAGCATACCACCTAACCATCTTTGATTAACATAGTACATACCACATCTTTCTGCTTCTTCTTTAATGGAATCTTGTGCTTGTTTCTTTGTTCCAACAAAAAGAATTTCGCCGCCATCTCTAATAATATCACTTACTGCTGTATATGCGTCTTCTACTTTTTTTACTGTTTTTTGTAAGTCGATGATATAAATACCATTTCTTTCAGCAAAAATGTATTCTGCCATTTTAGGGTTCCATCTTCTTGTTTGGTGTCCAAAGTGTACACCAGCTTCTAATAATTGTTTCATTGAAATTACACTCATTTTTTTACCTCCTATTGGTTAATCCGCCCCATTTCCCATTATCCTAAACGACTCTATTTTACAAAAGCACCAGCTTAGTACATGGAAATAGGTGTGTTATATTTTTTCCTTGTGCATTATATCATAGCTAAAAAAATATTACAACCATTTTATATCAAAATTTGTAAAAATTTTATACTATTAAGCAACATCAAACAAAAAAGCGGTCATAACATACAAAAATGACCGCTTTTTTTAATCAATTTATACTTTTATAACTCACAAATGCATCACAATTACAACACCTATCAGTAACAGACAGGATAGCATAATAAATATCATATCTTTTACAAATTCTTTTTTGTTCTCAATACATTTCTTTTCTTTCCATTGTTTTACATATTTTATAGATATATCCAAAGTAGCAAACAATACATATAACACTTCTAAAAAACATTTTGCAAGCAGAGGAATATTACTAAAATCATCACCAAAAGCAATGATTGAAATGATTGCAACACAAAAAAGACATTGTATTATTTTTAATTGATATTTTTTGCTCATCTATTTTGTCACTTCCATTTATTCTGCTTCTTCTTTTTTCTCCTCTATATAACCACATTGTACATTAGAACAAACAATTTTGGTATTTTTCTTTCCTTTTTCTTCCATATAACTGCCGCAGCGTGGGCATTTTTCCCCTGTTGGCTTATTCCATGACATAAACTCACATTCTGGATGATTTTCACAGCCAAAATATTTCCTTCCTTTTTTTGTCTTTTTTATAAGGATTCTTCCGCCACATTCAGGACAGGCAACTTTTGCATCTTCATAAAATGGTTTTGCATTATGACATTCTGGAAATCCTGGACAAGCTACAAATTTGCCATATCGCCCATATTTTATAACCATATTTCTACCACATTTTTCACATATAATGTCTGTTACTTCATCTTGAATATCTACCTTTTCCAACTTTTCTGCTGCATCTAGCACCTCTTGATGAAATGGTGGGTAAAATTCTCTTATAATTTGCTTCCATTCTTCTTTTCCTTCTTCCACTTCATCTAGTTTGTCCTCCATTGTTGCCGTAAAATTGACATCTACTATATCAGAAAAATAGTTTTTCATAATATCATTTACTATTTCCCCTAGTTCTGTAGGAAAAAGATTTTTTCCCTCTTTTGTCACATAATTTCTTGCTTGTATCGTTGTCAATGTAGGAGCATATGTGCTTGGTCGCCCTACTCCTATCTCTTCCAAAGTTTTTACAAGTGACGCATCTGTAAACCTTGCTGGTGGCTGTGTAAAATGCTGTATACCCTCTACTTGTTCTTGTTCCAATACTTGCCCCTTTTGTAGTTTTACAATTTTTTCTGTTTCCTCTTTACTATAATTATAGACTTTCAAAAAGCCCTCAAACTTTAATACAGAACCACCTGTTCTAAACTGATATTCTCCACATTTTATTTTAACAGATAATGTATCATAAACAGCAGGACTCATTTGACTGGCTACAAATCTTTCCCATATCAATTTATACAACTTATACTGCTCTCTTGACAAGGATTCTTTTATACTATCTGGTGTGCGTGCAACACTTGTTGGTCGTATCGCTTCATGCGCATCTTGCGTTTTTCCTTTTGATTTATATACTGCTCTCTCAGGATTGACATACTCTTTTCCATATATTTCGTCAATAAATTTTACTGCTTGCTCATATGCCTCATCAGAAATACGAACAGAGTCTGTTCTAATATAAGACACAAGACCTACTGTTCCCTCACCTTTTACATCAACAC
>CAMXTM010000139.1 GCA_947246775.1 uncultured Clostridium sp.
AAATTGAAGCCTTTATCTGAAAATGCTGTTAGCGGATTTTCAGAAATAGGCAATCTTGTTGTAGAAGAACCAGATATCGAAAAAATCAATCAAAATTTGATTGATTTTATAAAAAAACAAAGTTAAAGAAAGGAAGTTATAGTATGTCTGAAACAGAAAAAAAACAATTTGTTATTTCTAAAATAAAACAAATTGTAAAAGATGAAAGTTTTAAAATTGATGCTTTTTATTTTTGCGGTTTCCCTGGAGGAACACCAAACGAAAAATTAAAAAATGTTTGTGAAAAGTATTTAAAAGCAGTAGAGAATGACAATGTAGATGCAGAAATAAAACAAAATTTGATAGTAGAATTGGAAAATGCGATTGGAAAACTAGAGAAAGAAAAAGCAGGTATGGTAGTTAACAATATGCAAGATGTAAAAGATGTGCTGGATAATAAAGAGTATTTGTAAAAGAAATAACCATTACGTTTGTTATTAAAATGATTGGCGTAATGGTTATTCGTTTTTTGTTGTGTCGTGTTCGGGCAAACAAAATGCAATTTCAAAAAAGTCTTTTCCTCTGATTTTAGTAATAATTTGAATTGATTGCAGGCAGCATCAAGATACTTTTATAAAAATATCAATGCCGATTCCTTTTATAAGAAAATCCCTTAGCGATTTTGCAAGATATATCATTTCGTCTATATCTAAATTGTTAAATGCGACAATGTATAAACCAAATCCCTTTTTGCCATTTGCATATAGTAATACATTATCACACCCATCATCAGCAATTGCAATTCCCTCTGGTATATATTTTTGTATATAATATGCTTGATTCATTTCTATACAACTTTTTGCACTCCAGATATGAACTTCTTTCCAATCTAGTATAAATTCTATTTCTTCACTATTTGCGATAATATCAAAATATTCTTGTGGTATGGTAACAGGTGAAAAAGATTTTAAATGATTGATAGAATGAATAGAGGAGATTTCTCCATATAAAAAAATTTGATATTTTGCTTTGATTTCATCTAAAAAGTCCATAGATTGATTTCCTTTCTATCATTGTATCTTTTATGGAAATAAAAGTTGTACTAAAATCATATAGCAAGCTGTACCGCCTGCAATAGACAACAACATTTGCCTTTTCCATAGATGAAGCAATACAACTACTACAATAGAAATAAATTCTGGTATACCATGTGTTCCGCTCAGTAAACTAACATTTTTTAAACAATAGACCACCAACATAGCAAATATAGCACAAGGTAGTGCCTTCCCTACATATTGTACATATTGAGGCGTAGGTTTTTTAGAGGAAAAAACCAAAAATGGCAAAAATCTTGTTGTCATAGTACCTAGTACACAAATAGCAATGGTAATGATTTGTTGTGTTGTTGTCATGAAAAACCGCCCTCTCTTTCAATTGGTTTACGAAATGCTGTTAAAAGTGCTAATATTCCCATCATAGTTGGTATCATAAAATTATCTGCTTTAAATATTAACAGGCAAACAATAGATACTACCATGCCAATGAGTGCAGTCCAATGTTTTTCTTCTTTGAGATATTGCTCTAAAAATATGACAACAAACATTGCTGTCATAACAAAGTCTAATCCTGATGTATCAAACTTGATAAAAGAACCTAATATACCACCTAGTGTTGCACCAGAAACCCAATAAAAATGATTGAGTGCAGTTACCCAAAACATAAACCAACCCTCATCAACATCTTTTGGAATATTTGCTGTATAGTTTAGTGAAAAAGTTTCATCACACATACCAAATATCAAATACCATTTTTTCCAACCTTTATTTTTATATTTATCAAGCATGGAGATGCCATAAAATAAGTGTCTTGCTTGTATCATCAATGTTACCAATATTGCCTGTAAGGGGTTAAATACACCTAACATCATATTTGCTACGATAAACTCTAAGGAACCTGCAAAGATTGTCAAACTCATTAGCATAGGATACCAAAAAGAAAATCCTAATACATTCATATAAATACCGTATGTAATGCCAATAAACCAAAATCCTGCAAATATAGGTATTGTGTGTGGAAAAGCAGCTTTTAATGCTTTTTTCATGTTGATAATCCTCCCTAATTGTTTTTAAAAAGTATTATAACACTTTCTATTTCAAACAAACAATGGAGATATAACACAAAAAAAAGGTAGAATATGGTTACCTATTCTACCTTTTTGCTATACTTTATAATTAGGAGTGGAATATTTTATATCCATTTTGTTCCAATGCATTACAAATTTCACTAGAATGTTCCAAATTTCTTGTTTCTAGTACCATAGATACAATACAAGAATTTACTTCAGATTCTTTGGATTCTCTTTGATGGTCTATTGTAATGATATTTGCTCCTGTTTTGGAAATTACCTGTAACAAATTGATTAACTGACCTGGTTTATCTACTACTTTTGTTGTAATTTCTGTAATTCTTCCTGTTTTTGTCAAGCCTTTTGTAATGACTCTTGATAATATGCTAACATCAATGTTACCACCTGAAATAACACAAGCTACTTTTTTACCTTTTAATTCTGGTACTTTATCAAACATAACCGCTGCAACAGTGGTTGCGCCTGCACCTTCTGCTACTGTTTTTTGTGTTTCCATCAGTGTCAATATTGCTGTAGCAATTTCGTCTTCTGTTACGGTTACAACACCATCTAAATATTTTTGGCACATTGCAAAGGTTAAATCTCCAGGTTTTTTTACTGCAATACCATCTGCTATAGTGGATACGCTTTCTAATTCTATAATTTCGCCTTTATTGATAGAATCATACATACTTGGAGCGCCTGCTGCCTGTACACCATATACTTTACAGTCTGGTTTTAATGATTTTATAGCACAAGCAACGCCGCTTGCTAAACCGCCACCACCAATTGCTACAAATACAGCATCAATATGTGGTTCTTGCTCTAATATTTCAAGACCAATTGTGCCTTGTCCTGCAATTACTTTTTCATCATTAAAAGGGTGTACAAAAGTATACCCTTGTGCTTCTGTCAATTCTACTGCTTTTGCATAAGCATCATCATATACTCCAGGTACAAGCACAACATTTCCGCCAAATCCTCTTGTTGCTTCTACCTTTGAAAGTGGTGCGCCTGCTGGAATACATATTGTAGAACGAATCCCATTTTTTGTTGCAGAAAGTGCAACGCCTTGTGCATGGTTTCCTGCTGAGCAAGCAATTACACCTTTTGCCTTTTCTTCTGGTGTTAATGATGAAATTTTATTATATGCACCTCTCAATTTGAAAGAGCCTGTTAACTGTAAATTTTCTGCTTTAATATATACATTTTCTCCAATTTTAGGTGCTGAAAATAATGGTGTAACACGTGCAACGCCTTCTAAATTTCGTTTTGCTTCTTGAATCATTTCTAACGTAACCATTTTTTCTCCTCCCATTTTTGCCTTACATCATTTATTATTTGTTTGTTGCTGCAATAATTTCTACTTCACACAATACTTTTTTAGGCAAGTCTTTTACTGCAACGCAAGAACGTGCTGGTTTACTTACAAAATATTTAGCATATACTTCATTAAATGTTTGGAAATCTCCCATATCTGCTAAAAAGCAAGTTGTTTTGATAACGTTTTCAAAACCAAGACCATTTTCTTCTAATATTGCAGAAACGTTTTTCATAACTTGTTCTGCCTGTCCTACAATATCCGTTGCGACTACATCGCCTACTGCTGGGTCAATGGGGATTTGTCCAGAAGCGAATAAAAATCCGTTATACTCTATTGCTTGGGAATATGGGCCGATTGCAGCAGGTGCTTTTGTTGTATTTGTTACTTTAAACATTTTATCATTCCTCCAATATTTTTATATTTATTTTATTATTTTGTTTTCTCTATCATTACTATATTTATTATATAAATACTTTATTGTTTCGTCAATATGTTTTATTTCTATTGTATTTTTATTTATTGTTTATGCAATATATCTATTTTTTATTTTATTTGATTAAATTGCATATTATTTTGTTGCAATAGAATCATTTTTTTGTACAACATTATTTTTGTCTATCTATCAAATACATTTTACTATATAACACAATCACAAAAAATAATACTGCATAATATTACTTGTAATATATTTGAAAATTTCGGTAAATTTTTTTGTGTTATATGTAGTTTATAAACTATTTTTACATTTTTGTCTCTAATCAAAAGACAAAGTAGTTATTCTTCTTCAGGATATTTCATATTCCAGTCTTTTCGTAATTTTGTCATTTGCTCCATAACATCTATTGTATAGTCCAAATGCATACAGTCACATTCTTTTGAAATTGTTTTTTCCATGTCTAATACTTCATATAAAAGGGCATAATCTGTTTTTCCTGATTCGATAACTTCTTTTTTATCTTCTTCTGTATAATAAATAACAGCTTTTTCTGCCCTTGGATAGTCATAAATTTCAACATATCCCTTTTCAAAGGCAGCAAGTCCTCTTTTTGGCTGTTTTGCATGAAGTGATAAGGATATGCTCGCCATTTCCTGTTTGTCATTCATAAGTAATATACCTGCTTGCTCATCTACTCCTGTCGGCGCAAATTTTACTTGTGATACAATTTGCTTTGGCTGTTGCGTAAAAAACCATCTTGCAAAAGAAAGCGCATATACGCCAATATCTAATAGTGCGCCTCCTGCTAGATTTTTATTAAAAAAGCGGTTCTTCATATCATATGGTTTATAACTTCCAAAATTTACCTGTATAAAGCGCAGCTCTCCAAGCACACCACTATCTATTACTTCTTTTACTTTTTGATATACTGGCATATGATAAATTGTCATAGCTTCGGCAAGTATCAAATTGTTTTGTTTTGCTAATGTGACTGCTTGTTTTAGTTCTTCTTCATTTAATGTAATAGATTTTTCACAAAGTACATGTTTACCGTTTTTGAGTGCTTGTATAATATAGTTGATATGTGTGTTGTGAGGCGTAGAAATATAAATAATATCTACATTTTCATCTGTAAACATATCTTCTATTACATCATATACTTTTGATACATGATATTTTTGAGCAAAAGCAACTGCTTTTTCATGTGTTCTGTTTCCTACACTGTATAATGTTCTGCCTTGCTTTGCTAATGTTTCTGCTAATTGATTGGCAATAACGCCACAGCCTAATGTTGCCCAATGATATTCTTTCATAATGCTACCCCCAATAAAATAAAATCTTTTTTTATTATTGTATTGGCATATTGATAAATAAGCAATACTTAATAATGATATATTTTTCTTTTTGTTGCAAAGAAAAAGATACTAACAAGCAAAGCTAATCCTTCTGCAACAACAATAGCAAGCCATATGCCATTTAAACCAATAAAATAGGGTAGTATTATGACAGCACTAATTTGAAATACGAGTGTTCTCATAAAAGAAATAAAAGCAGAAATGACACCATTATTTAATGCTGTAAAAAATCCAGAACTAAAGATATTAAATCCGCTTACAACAAAGGAAATAGCATACAACCTAAAACCATTGCAAGTCATTTCAAGCAACTCTGCATCATATCCCACAAATATTTTGGTAAGAGGTAATGCAATCAATTCAGATAATAACATCATTATCAAACTAAATATTGTTATTAGTTTTAAACTTCTTTGAAATAGGTTTTTCAATTCTGAATGATTTGCTGCACCGTAATGATAACTAATGATAGGCGCACTTCCTATAGAATAACCTATAAATATGGCATTAAATACTAAATTGACATACATAATTACGCCATAGGCTGATATACCATTTTCTCCAGCTAGTTTGATAAGTTGATAGTTGTATAAAATATTTACAACAGACATAGAAAGGTTTGTCATCATCTCTGAAGAACCATTTGTACAAGTATTTTTTATAATTTTTATATTCC
>CAMXTM010000140.1 GCA_947246775.1 uncultured Clostridium sp.
AAGCAACATTGACAATACCAAAAGAGACAGTAGAAGGCGATATTACTGTAACAGCAACAGCTGGTGATGTAAAAGCAACAGCTACCGTAAAAGTAACTGTAAAAACAGCTGAAACAGAAGTAAAAGTTACAGGAATAACAGTAAAAGCAAGTTCAGACACAATATTAGCTGATGGCAAAACACCTGTTACATTTAAAGAAACAGTAACACCAGATAACGCTACAGTAAAAGATGGCACTGAAACAGAAGAAGAAGTAGCTGCTGGTGATGATACATATAAATTTGACGAAACAACTAAAACATTGACAGTAGCAAGTGGCTCAAAAGTAACAAGCGTAACTGTAACTGCAACAACAAAAGAAACTGGCTCAACTGTAAAAGGCGACGCAACTGTAACAGTAACAGCTGCACCAAAAGAAGAAGACGTTAAAAAAATAGTAGCAGAACTTCAAAAAGCATTGACAGTTGGTGGAACTGATGGAATTTCAGCAGCTGACGCAAAAGAGGCTAGCAAAGTAAAAGAGGCTATTGAGGCAGCAGCTAAAGATGTAGCTGAAAAAACTAGTGGTTTAACTGATACAAATGGCTGGAGTGTAACAGCTGAATTGGTTGATTTCCCAGCAAATGGATTAGAGGCTGGCACAGAAGCTAAAGTAAAAGTTAAATATACATTAAATAAAGGTGGTTCACCAGCAGCAGGCGGTGACGCAACAACAATAGGACAGCAAGAAGTTACAGTAAAAGTAGCTGCTGTAGTGCCTGCTACAAGTGTTACAGTAACTGAAAAAGATGGTAAAAACACTATTAAGAAAGGAGAGAGTTTGAATATGGTAGCAACGGTAGAACCAAAGAATGCAACAGACCAAACAGTAACATGGGATATTGATACAAATGCTAAAGAAATAGCAGAAATTTCTCAAACAGGTGTATTAACTTTGAAGAGTGATGCAGTAATAATAGAAAATGTAAAAATTTCAGTAACAGCAACAGCAAACGGTGGTCAAAATGTAGTATCCGCTGCTTATGAAGTTACAGCACAACCTACAAATCCTCCTGCTGCTGATGATTTAACAATTGAAGCTACTGGCTTAACTGACGGCAAAATGGCTGTAGATGCTACTGATGTAACTTTGACTGTTAAAGATGGTACTACAACTATAACTGATGCAACTTGGTCTTATGACCCTGAGGGCGTTGTAACTGTAGGTGCTGATGGTAAAGTTACTGCTACTAAAGCTGGTACTGTTACCGTTACTGCTACTAAAGGTGATAAATCTGGTACTATCGAAATTACCGTTGAATAAAAAGCAAAACAGATATCGAATTTACTTAAAATCCTTAATATAATAAACGAATGAGCAAAAAACATTTGTCCCAAAAGAGGTTATAAAAATCGTACGGAAAGCCTGTGCGTTAACTCGTCCCTAGCGGCGCAGGCAAAAAAGGGAGTATCTAGCGATACTCCCTTTTATATGCAAAAAGACATTCCAAAAAGCTGGAATGTCTTTTTTTACATTAATATTCGATTGGTTTGATGTTTAAGTCAATGATAGACATCGTTAAAAGCGCTGCGGACACCGCTAAGCATACCGCACTCAAGACTAATTTTGTCACTTTCATTGGTTTTCCCCCCTTATTTAAAATAATTTACGCCAGAAAGAAATAGTTTTTGGTCTTTTTCGCCTACTACATTTTTGTAAAGACCAGCGCCAATTCTTTCAGAGTGACCCATTTTGCCAAAAACCCTGCCATCTGGGCTGGTAATGCCCTCTATGGCGAGCATAGAGCCGTTTGGATTGTAGCGAATATCGTATGTTGGATTGCCTGATGGGTCTACATATTGCGTTGCAATCTGTCCATTTGCGGCAAGCGTATCAAGCACAGGCTGTGGCGCAATAAATCTGCCCTCACCATGTGATACAGGTATAGTATAAATATCATCTGTCTCTACGCCCCAAAGCCATGGAGATAGGTTAGATGTAATTTTAGTATCTACAAGGCAAGAAATATGTCTGCCAATTTGATTGTAAGTGAGCGTTGGGCTGTTTTCGTCAATGTCTCTGATTTCGCCGTAAGGCACTAAACCAAGTTTGACAAGCGCCTGAAAACCGTTACATATGCCCAGCATCAGACCATCACGAACTTGCAGTAAATCCATAACAGCATCTTTTATGATAGGATTTCTAAAAGTTGCCGCAATAAATTTTCCAGAACCCTCTGGTTCATCTCCTGCGCTAAATCCTCCTGGAAGCATAATCATCTGCGCATTGCGAATCATTTTTTTCATTTTAGAAATACTTTGCTCTAAGGCACTCACAGAAAGGTTTGCTATCACAAGCGTTTCTACCTCAGCTCCTGCTTTTTCAAAAGCTCTTTTGGTATCATATTCGCAATTTGTACCAGGGAAAACAGGAATAAACACACGTGGTTTTGCAATACCATGCCCATGCGTTACTTTTTGGCTTACAGTATAACTTGGCACAGAAATTGCTTCTTTTTTGCTTTGTTTTGTCTTTGTAGGGTAAACACTTTCTAGCGGACTTTGCCAAACTGATGCTGCCTGTTTAATATCAATTTCTATATTGCCATAGGTAATAACAGGTTTTGCTATAGTTTCTCCCAATACAATCGCATCTGCACCCTTAAAATCAAATACTTTGGCATTTGCCAATTCTAGTACAAAAGAACCATATTCTGGCAAAAAGAAATCTCTTTGCTGTAATTCGTCATTTAGTTCTACTCCTATAAAATTACCAAATGCCATTTTACTAATTGCTTCAGCAATACCACCACTTCTAACTGTATGAGCAGAAACACAAATGCCTTTTTGGATATAGTCATGAACCAATTCAAATATTTTTTTCAAATAATCATAGTCTGGTAAATGGTTTTCGTCCAATCTTGCGGGCAAAAATACTACTTTATTGCCTGCTTTTTTAAATTCTGGTGAAATAATGCCCTTTACATTTTCATAGTCCACAGCAAAAGAAACTAATGTTGGTGGCACTGTCATATCTTCAAATGTGCCAGACATACTATCTTTACCGCCAATTGCTGCAACGCCCATTTCCATCTGTGCTTTAAATGCACCAATCAATGCTGCAAATGGTTTTCCCCATTTTTCTGGGTTAGTTCCCAATCTTTCAAAATACTCTTGGAAAGTCAATCTTGCCTTTTTATAGTCGCCACCTGCGGCAACAATTTTAGCAAGGGATTCTACTACCGCAAATACTGCCCCATGGAATGGACTCCATTTGGCAATTTCTGGATAATAGCCAAAGCTCATCATAGTCGCTGTAGTTGTTTCTCCCTCAAGCATAGGCACTTTTGCTACCATTGCTTCTGGTGGTGTGAGCTGATTTTTACCGCCAAAAGGCATCAATACCGTACCTGCGCCTATTGTAGAGTCAAAACGTTCTACAAGTCCTTTTTGTCCTGCTACATTTAATTTTTGCAAGTTATCAAGCCATGCTTGTTTCAAATCTTGCTCTATGATATTTTCAGAAACCGATGTCTTTTTAAAGAAATTGTCTCTTGTAGGCATTTTTACAACAACATCAGTCATTTGTGTTGCGCCGTTTGTGTCCAAAAAGTCCCTTGAAATATTGACAATATCTTTGCCACGCCAGTTCATAATTAAACGTCTATTATCTGTGACAACAGCAACTTCTGTTGCTTCTAAATTTTCTTCCAAAGCATATTGTACAAATTTTTGTACATTTTCTTTTGCCACAACAACAGCCATTCTTTCCTGTGATTCTGATATAGCAAGTTCTGTACCATCTAAACCATCATATTTTTTAGGTACTGCGTCTAAATTGATTGTTAAGCCCTCAGCAAGCTCACCAATGGCAACAGAAACACCGCCTGCGCCAAAATCATTACATCTTTTAATCATTTTGCTAACATCTGGATTACGGAACAATCTTTGTAATTTTCTTTCTGTAGGAGGATTTCCTTTTTGTACTTCTGCACCACAAGTTTCTATAGAAGAAATAGTATGCTCTTTAGAAGAACCTGTTGCACCACCGCAACCATCACGTCCTGTTCTTCCGCCTACTAATATAATAATGTCACCTGATTGTGGTACTTCTCTTACCACATTCTCTTTTTTTGCTGCACCAATAACCGCACCAATTTCCATTCTTTTTGCTACAAATCCAGCGTCATATATTTCTGCAACTTGTCCTGTAGCAAGTCCAATTTGATTACCATAGGAACTGTAGCCCTTTGCCGCTTCTGTTACAATTTTAATTTGAGGTAATTTTCCTGCAATGGTATCAGATACTTTCACAGTTGGGTCGCCTGCTCCTGTGACTCTCATTGCCTGATAAACATAAGAACGTCCTGACAATGGGTCACGTATTGCGCCACCTAAACAAGTTGCTGCGCCACCAAAAGGTTCTATTTCTGTTGGATGATTGTGTGTTTCATTTTTAAACATAATCAACCAGTCCTCTGTTTTACCATCTACATCTACTGGTACAACAATAGAACAAGCGTTAATTTCTTCAGATTGGTCTAAATCGTTTAGTAATCCTTTTTTTCTGAGCGCTTTCATACCTAAAACAGCAATATCCATTAAATTAACATCTCTTTGCTGTTCTTTTTCGCCATACACTTCTTTTCTTTCTGACTGATATAAATGGTATGCCTTTTGAAAAGGCGATTTGTATTTTCCATCTTCAAACTCTACATTTTGTATTTTTGTTTGGAATGTAGTGTGTCTACAGTGGTCAGACCAGTAAGTGTCAATGACTCTAATTTCTGTTACAGAAGGATTTCTATGTTCTGTATCTCTAAAATATTGTTGACAAAATGCAAAATCTTCTTTACTCATTGCTGTGGATAGCTCTTGGCGAAGTTGCTCCAATTCCTCTGCTGTTTTGTCAATAAAGCCCTCAAAACTTTTTACATCTTCTGGTACTTCTGTTTCTAGCTGTAAGCTATTTGGTCTTTCAAGAGATGCCTCTCTACTGTCAACAGGATTGATACAATATCCCTTTATTTTTTGCAATTCTTGTTGTGAAATCGTTCCTTTTAATGCAAACACTTTTGCTACTGCAATAACAGGTTTTTCTGTCTGTGAAATAAGCTGAACACATTGCATAGCAGAATCTGCCCTTTGGTCATATTGTCCTGGCAAAAATTCTGTTGCAAAAACAATTTCGTCTTCTGAAAAAGGTGCTTCTTCTTCATAAACATAGTCTACTGGAGGTTCTGAAAAAATCGTATTTTTTGCAGTCTGATAGTCTTTTTCACTAATTCCCTCTACATCATAGCGTTGTAGTATCCTTAGAGAAACTAAACCAGATATTGCTAGATTTTCTTTTAAATCCTCCAAAATATGTTGTGCTTCTACATCACAGCCCGCTTTTTTTTCTACATACAGACGTTTTATCTCTCCCATATTTGTAATCCCTTTCGTTATATTCACACTTTATTTGTAATACTGCCGAAAAAATTTGCATTTTGTTTTTTTATCGGCTCTATTGTAATATTGTACCATGTTATGATATACTTGTAAAAGGATTTTTGACAAAATGATTTTATAACAGGAGTTGATATTGATGTTATTTTTGTGGAGTATCGGTAGCAAAAATCAAAGTATCCTTTCTCAAGTAGGCGTTTGTAAAAATTGTGAAAGTATGGCTCACATTGAAGTATTTTATACTTATCATTATTTTAGCTTATTTTTTATTCCTTTATTCAAATGGGGCAAAAAATATTATGCACAATGTAGTCGCTGTGGTGCTATTTATAATTTGCCAAATGAACTAGGAAAAGACATTAAAAAGGGGGTTGTTTCCTCTGTTAGTGACAACGATATAGAATATGTCAAAGGTTCTTCTATAAAAGAAAATAATTATTGTACTTA
>CAMXTM010000141.1 GCA_947246775.1 uncultured Clostridium sp.
ATATATAGTCTTGTAGCAAGCCATCGAAAGGAAAAGATAAAGATAGCATAAAAAATAGCAATATCCTGTATAATATTTTCGGGTGTATTTGTTCCCTCGCTTTCTTGCATAGCTCTTGATTTATCAATCATAAATTTTTTCTACCTCCTTGTATAAAAAAATCCCCTCCTAACAAATATATAGGAGGGGAATATAATTGTTATGCTTTTTCAACACCGAGTGTTACTTTTTCGCCATTGATATTCCATTCTTTTACATAGGTTCCGCCTTTACCAGAAATAAATTCTTCTGCAAGAACATCTGTTTTAATATCATTATTTGCGATAACCTCAGCAACTTTTGCGCTACCCTCATGGTACACTTTGATTTTATCCATCACTTCAAATTTTGCTTCTTTTCTCATTGTCTGGATTTTGCTTGTAATTTCTCTTACAAAGCCCTCTTCAATCAGCTCAGGAGTCAAGTTTGTATCAATAACTACGGTAACATCATTATTTTTGGAAGTAACAAAGCCATCTTTTTCGGCTGTGTCTACCAATACGTCATCTTGTTCTAATACAACTTCTTCCCCATCAATATGGAGTGTTGCTTTACCATCTGCTTTTAAAGTATCCATAAAGGCATTGCCATCTACTGCTTTGAGTGCTTCACCAATCTTTGGTACAAGTTTGCCATATTTTTTACCTAATGTACGAAGTTGTGGCTTAAAGGTATAAGTTGTAAAGTTTTCTACATCTTGTGTAAATACGACATTTTTGATATTTAATTCATCTTTGATGATGTCTACATATTCTTCTGGCAATTCTTGCTCTGCTTTGACATACATCGTTGCCATAGGCTGACGGTTTTTGATATTTGCCGCATTTCTAGCAGCACGACCTTCTACAACAATCTTTAATACTAAATCCATGTTGTTTTCTAAGTCTTTATCTACACATTGTGCATAATATTTAGGCCAGTCGCAAAGGTGAACGCTTTCTTTTGCGTTTTCATCTACCTTTTTAACGATATTATTGTAAATTTCCTCTGCAATAAATGGTGTAAATGGTGCTGTCAATTTTGCCATTGTGACTAAAACAGTGTGTAATGTCATATAAGCATTGATTTTGTCTTGAGGCATATCTTTACCCCAGAAACGTTCTCTACTTCTTCTGACATACCAGTTACTTAACTCATCTACAAATTCTGCCATTGCTCTAGCAGGCTCTGTAATTTTGTAGTTTTCCAAACTTTCATCAACAAATTTGTTTAATGTTTGCAATTTGGAAAGAATCCATTTATCCATTGGAGCTAATTTTTCAGGCTCTAATTTGTATTTTGTTGGGTTAAACTGGTCAATTTCTGCATAAAGTACATAGAATGCATAAGTATTCCAAAGTGTACCCATGTATTTTCTTTGCATTTCGTTTACAGCTTCTTCATAGTAACGGCTAGGCAACCAAGGCGCACTGTTTGCATAGAAATACCAACGAACAGCGTCAGCACCTTGTTTATTTAATGCGTCCCAAGGGTCAACTACATTGCCTTTGTGCTTACTCATTTTTTGACCGTCTTTATCCTGTACGTGTCCTAATACAATACAGTTTTTAAAGGAAGACTTGTCAAAAAGTAAGGTACTTACTGCAAGCAAAGTATAGAACCAGCCTCTTGTTTGGTCAACTGCTTCACTAATAAAGTCAGCAGGGAAATTTTTGTCAAACAATTCTTTATTTTCAAAAGGATAGTGGAACTGTGCAAAAGGCATACTTCCGCTATCAAACCAGCAGTCGATAACTTCTGGCACTCTTGTCATCAATTTACCACATTCTGGGCAAGTGATGTGTACTGCATCAATAAAAGGTTTGTGCAATTCAATGTCATCTGGGCAGTCTGGAGACATTTCTTTTAATTCTGCAATGCTGCCAATGGTATGTCTGTGTCCACATTCACATTCCCAAATAGGAAGTGGTGTACCCCAGTAACGTTCACGACTCAAGCCCCAGTCAATGACATTTTCTAAGAAATTACCAAAACGTCCCTCTTTGATGTTGTCAGGATACCAGTTGATAGTGCGGTTATTTGCTACTAAATTGTCTCTTAATGCTGTCATTTTGATAAACCATGTACTTCTAGCATAGTAAATCAATGGTGTATCACATCTCCAGCAGAAAGGATAGTTATGTTCAAAAGGAATTGCTGCAAAAAGTGCGCCACTCTCTTTTAAATAATTCAAAACCATTGGGTCAGCATCTTTTACAAATTTACCAGCAAAAGGTCCTGTTTCCTGTGTCATAAAACCTTGACTATCTACATATTGACGGAAAACGATGTCATATTTTTGACATACACGAGCGTCGTCTTCACCAAAAGCGCCCGCAGAGTGAACAATACCAGTACCATCTGTCAAAGTTACATAGTCATCACAAGTCACAAAGAATCCTTTAGGGTCAGATGGAATAAACTCAAATAGAGACTCATATCTCATATGTTCCAATTCTTGTCCCTTTT
Organism: uncultured Clostridium sp.; assembly: GCA_947246775.1. Classification (GTDB taxonomy): domain Bacteria; phylum Bacillota; class Clostridia; order Lachnospirales; family Anaerotignaceae; genus Coprocola. Next base: position 2,488 of record CAMXTM010000141.1, read on the forward strand.
TGGTTTCTACTACTTCATAGTTGCCCTCGCCTAAAATGTCATCTAATAATGCAGTAGCAAGGATAAAATATTCATCTTTGTATTTTACTTTAGAATAGTCTTCTTTTGCATTTACGGTTAAAGCAACGTTAGATGGCAATGTCCAAGGAGTGGTTGTCCAAGCAAGGAAATATTCGTTTTCTTTGCCCTCTACTCTAAATTTTGCAATACAAGATGTTTCTTTGACATCTTTGTAACCTTGTGCTACTTCATGGCTAGAAAGTGCTGTACCACAACGTGGGCAGTAAGGTACTACTTTGTGTCCTTTGTAAAGTAAACCTTTGTCCCAGATTTGTTTTAAAGCCCACCATTCAGACTCAATATAGTCATTGTGGTAAGTAACATAAGGGTCGTCCATGTCAGCCCAGAAACCAACACGGTCGCTCATCTCACGCCATTCGCCTTCATATTTCCAAACACTTTCTTTACATTTTGCAATAAATGGCTCAATACCATATTCTTCAATTTGTGGTTTGCCACTGATGTTAAGAGATTTTTCTACTTCTAACTCCACAGGTAAGCCGTGTGTATCCCAACCTGCTTTTCTTAATACTTGATAGCCTTTCATTGTTTTGTAACGAGGAATCAAGTCTTTTACGGCACGAGTGATAATGTGTCCAATGTGAGGTTTGCCGTTTGCTGTTGGTGGACCATCATAAAAGGTAAAAACAGGGCAGCCCTCTCTTGAAGCATTGCTTTTTTCAAAAATTTTGTTTTCTTTCCAGAATTTCTGTACTTCTACTTCGCGCTCAACAAAGTTGAGGTTGGTAGATACTTTGTCATACATAAAAATATTCCTCCTTTATTTATCGCTCTATTTAGTATACCATAAAAGCGGAAAAATCAAAAGTTTTACAGTAATCCGCTTAAATATTAACTCACTAAAAAATAAACAAACCAAGTCGAAAACCTGTTTTCGACTTAGCGTGTCAGCGACACGCTAAAATAAAAAAGCCTTTTCTCCAAAACAGGACAAAAAGACTTCATTGTACCACCTGATTATGATTCTCAAACAACAGAGAATACCATTGTGCGCATAACAAGCATTATGCTTTCCATAACGGGGAAAACCGTCGGAACTTACTAAGCAAAAAAGCGGTTCAGTCTGCCACTCCAGGGGGATATTCAAAACTCTTTTACTTGTATTGTCTTTCAGCCTGCGACAATTCTCTGTACACATTTCAAAAAGTCTACTTGTCCCTTTCACAGTGTTTCGTTAATATATGCAAGTTATTATACAATGCCTTTTATTTTTTGTAAAGCATTTTTTTTACAGTTTTTATTGTATTTTATAGAAAACTTTATCAAATGTATTTGATTTTGAGCAAAAAAGGTGTATAATAGTCATGTTTACTATTATAATATTGTAGGCTGTATGGTTTTAATAAAATACAGCGAATAAAAGGAGAGTTGATTCTCAATGGAAAAAAATGATTTAACACTTTTGACAGACTTATATGAACTCACAATGATGCAGGGCTATCATGAAAAAGGATTGCAAAACAAAATAGTTGTATTTGACTTGTTTTACAGAAAAAACCCTAGTGGTAACGGCTATGCCATTGCAGCGGGATTAGAGCAGGCGATTGACTATATCAAGCAATTACAATTTACAGAACAGGATATTGCTTATTTAACTAGTTTAAATATTTTTTCAGATAGTTTTATTGCCTATTTAAAAGATTTCCGCTTTACTGGAGAAATTTATGCCATACCAGAGGGTACTGTAGTCTTTCCTCACGAGCCACTCATGCGTATAAAAGCACCGATTATGGAGGCACAGCTCATTGAGACAGCGCTATTAAACATTATCAATCATCAAAGTTTGATTGCGACAAAGGCATCAAGAGTTGTTTGGGCAGCACAAGGTGACCCTGTTATGGAATTTGGTTTACGTAGAGCGCAAGGTCCAGATGCTGGCACTTATGGTGCAAGAGCGGCAGTCATAGGCGGTTGCTGTGGTACAAGCAATGTTTTGACAGGAAAACTGTTTGATGTACCAGTCAAGGGAACACACGCTCACAGTTGGGTAATGAGTTTTCCTGATGAATTGACAGCGTTCCGCAAATATGCTGAGCTGTTCCCTAATGCATGTACACTGCTTGTAGATACCTATAATACCTTAGAATCTGGCGTACCAAATGCCATAAAAGTATTCCAAGAAATGAAAGACAAGGGCATAGAACTAAAAAACCATGGTATTCGTTTAGATAGCGGTGACTTGTCTTATCTTTCAAAACAGGCAAAAAAAATGTTAGAAGATGCTGGTTTCGAAGATGCTGTCATCAGTGCGTCCAGTGACTTAGATGAATACTTAATTGCGAGCTTAAAATTACAGGGCGCAAAAATCGGACTCTGGGGCGTAGGCACAAAATTGATTACCAGTGATGACTGTCCAGCGTTTGGTGGAGTTTATAAATTAGCAGCAGAAAGTGACGAAAACGGCAATTTTATACCAAAGATTAAACTTTCCAACAATGTTGAAAAAGTAACCAATCCGGGAATTAAAAAAATATTCCGTATTTATGATAAAAACACAGGGAAAATCAAAGCTGATGTGATTGCATTAGAAGAAGAAACGATTGATGAAACAAAAGTTTTAACTTTGTTTGATGATAGCGCAAAATGGAAAAGAATGACCTTGCAGCCAGGCACTTATACGGTAAGAGAATTGCTTGTACCAATCTTTAAAAATGGCGAATGTGTATATCAGTCACCAAAAGTAATGGAAATGCAAGCATATTGCAACAGAGAAAAAGATACCCTTTGGGAAGAACATAAGAGAAATAAAAATCCACATATTGTACCAGTAGACTTGTCTGAAAAATTGAGCGCACTCAAGTCAAAACTCATTGAAGAAATGACAATTAAATAATACGAAAAAATTGCCCTATTCCGTAGGGCAATTTTTTATTGCTCGTTTTTATACTGTTGACGAAAAACATTTTCTTCAATAAAATAAATAGAATCAAAAATACCAAATAGCCAATATTCCAAAGTTTCTACAACTTCCTTTTTCTTTCTGGAGCAAAATTGTAGTAAAGGAAATTCCCAATCATTATCTAATATTGCCACCAGACGGAATTGCCCAGAGGGGTCACTATCTGGATACCAACCTAAATCAATTATCACTTGTTGCTGTTGTACTTTTTTGTTTATCTTGCGTGAAAAATGCTTACTTATTTGAAAAATATCTTGTACAAATACAGTCAGCCATTTGTCCTCACTTGAGTCTGGATTTAATTCTTCTGGCTCAATATCTATAAAAGCATTAAAATCAATTACCCAACCGCTCGGAATCCTTAAGGGCTGAACATTTTCCCAGTA